>JAJTCI010000150.1 GCA_021323155.1 Chitinophagaceae bacterium
ACCACGTTGATACCACATTCGCTCATGATCTTCATTTTGGCTGCGGCGGTGTCTTCTGCCCCACCAATGATCGCACCGGCATGTCCCATCCTGCGGCCCGGAGGGGCGGTCTGGCCGGCAATAAAACCAACAACAGGCTTCTTTGAATTCTCTTTGATCCAACGGGCAGCCTCGGCTTCCATGCCGCCACCAATTTCGCCAATCATCACTATACCTTCCGTTTCCGGGTCGTTCATGAATAATTCCACGGCTTCTTTGGTGGTGGTCCCGATGATCGGGTCTCCACCAATTCCAATGGCTGTGGATATTCCCATGCCCGCTTTCACTACCTGGTCGGCAGCTTCGTATGTAAGTGTACCGCTCTTAGAGACGATACCTATTTTTCCTTTTTTGAATATGAAGCCCGGCATAATGCCTACTTTGGCTTCGTCCGCAGTGATCACTCCGGGACAGTTCGGCCCGATCAGCCGTGTTTGCCTGCCCAGTAAATAGTTTTTCACTTTCACCATGTCCTGCACCGGGATGCCTTCAGTGATGCAAACAACCAGCTTCACGCCTGCGTCAGCGGCTTCCATAATTGCGTCCGCGGCAAACGCAGGGGGTACGAAAATGATGCTTACATCGGCACCGGTTTTCTGGACGGCTTCTGCCACCGTATTGAAAATGGGTTTATCCAGGTGGGAACCGCCGCCTTTGCCCGGTGTTACACCGCCCACCACGTTGGTCCCGTATTCGATCATCTGGGTTGCATGGAAAGTGCCTTCGGTTCCCGTAAAGCCCTGCACGATCACCTTTGAATTCTTATTAAGCAATACTGACATAAGCAAGTTGTTTGAAATGCCGGCAAACCTACGGCATTTTGGTAAAGGTTAGGTGATTAAAATCACTGCTTTTAGTGGGGCCGGCCGTGGAATATATGGAGCCGGGGGCTTCGTTGTAGGCCCTGGCCTTCCAGGGGGGCTGACGAGACTTACCATACCTACCGGGAGTTACTGGCGCAGGTGCTCACTGAAAGAGATGTCCCCCCGGTCAATTATCTTTGCTGCCCATTGAAATCAAAGTACAAGTGTGCGACGCAACGAATGTTTCATTGAAATACCGTTGCCCGCTCCATAAACCATCACGATGTTCAGAACCAGGACCTGCGGCGAATTAAGAATCAGCAACGTAAACGAAGAAGTCACACTGGCGGGCTGGGTGCAGACCGTACGGAAATTCGGCGCGATCACTTTTGTGGACCTCAGGGACCGGTACGGGATCACCCAATTATTGTTTGGCGAGGAACTGAACGCGCTGCTGGACAGCAACCCACTGGGAAGGGAATTTGTTTTGCAGGCCACGGGTAAGGTTTCCGAACGCAGTAACAAGAACGCGAATATTCCTACGGGCGATATCGAGATCAACATCAGCACTTTTAAGATACTCAACCGTTCCGCGGTCCCGCCTTTCACTATCCAGGATGATACGGATGGCGGCGATGACCTGCGCATGAAATATCGTTTCCTGGACCTTCGCCGTAACGCGGTGAAGAAAAACCTGGAGATTCGTTACGCGGTGAACAGGGCGGCAAGGAATTACCTGCATGACCAGGGCTTTATGGACATCGAAACGCCGTTCCTAATTAAATCAACACCGGAAGGCGCCCGTGATTTCGTTGTGCCGTCCAGGATGAATCCCGGGCAGTTTTACGCCCTGCCACAGTCACCCCAAACCTTCAAGCAATTATTAATGGTGAGCGGGTACGACCGCTATTACCAGGTGGTGAAATGTTTTCGCGATGAAGACCTTCGCGCCGACCGTCAACCGGAGTTCACACAGATCGACTGCGAAATGGCTTTCGTGGAGCAGGAGGATATCCTGGAGATGTTCGAGGGGATGGTCAAATACATTTTCAAAGAAGTGAAAGGCGTTGATTACATCGACCAGGTGGAACGCATGACCTGGGAAGAAGCGATGTGGACCTACGGCAATGATAAGCCAGACATTCGTTTCGATATGAAGCTTGCCAACCTGAAATTCCCGGCGCACAGCTTCCCGGCGAAGGAAAATAAAGAGTCGCTGATCGGTGGTGTCAACTTTAAGGTATTCGACGAAGCAGAAACGGTGATAGCGATCGCAGTGCCCGGCGCCGCGGAGTATTCAAGAAAGCAAACGGATGAGTTGACCGAATGGGTGAAACGCCCGCAGGTGGGAATGAAAGGACTCGTGTTCATCAAATGCAACGCAGACGGAACGTATAAAAGCAGCGTAGATAAATTCTATGGTGAAGAAAAGCTAAAGGCGATCGCGGATCATGCGAATGCAAAACCCGGGGATCTTGTTTTGATATTAGCCGGTGCCGAGGAAAGAACCCGCAAGGCGATCAGCGACCTCCGGATGGAACTGGCAGAGCGACTCGGGCTGCGGAAGAAAGACGAATTCCGGTTGCTGTGGGTACTTGACTTTCCTTTGTTTGAATATGACGAAGCGGGCAACCGTTGGGTGGCGCGGCACCATCCGTTTACTTCACCCAAGCCGGCGCACATAGACACGATGATCATCAACAACCCGGTGATCGATAATGCCGCGGAATACCTCAGGCATCCTTATGCGGGCATAAAAGCCAACGCATACGATATGGTATTGAATGGGAACGAGATCGGCGGGGGTTCCATCCGCATCTACCAACGCGAATTACAGGAAAAGATGTTCGCCGCGTTGGGCATGGATGAGGAAGAACAAAAACATAAATTCGGTTTCTTACTGGGGGCATTTGAATATGGCGCACCACCGCATGGCGGGATCGCCTTCGGTTTCGACCGCTTGTGCGCTATTCTGGGCGGTAGTGAAAGCATCCGCGACTTCATTGCTTTTCCAAAAAATAATTCCGGCAGGGACGTTATGCTGGATGCGCCTTCAGCCATTGACGACAAGCAATTCCAGGAGTTACAGATCAAGCTCGATCTCAAATGATACCCGTACAAACAACGCAACTTCGTCCAAGGAGCGCATTCATACTGTTTTCGCTAATTCCTGTAGTCACGTTGTTCTACGTAGCCATTGTCACCAGTAATAATAATCCCGGGATATGGATTGCCGCGATCCTTTTGGGCGCCATACCGGTCGTGGCATATTTCGTCCAGCGCAAAAGCTATGTCATAATCGACGATGACGGCTGCACCTATAAAACACTGGCTGGTGCACAAACCATCCTTTGGAAAAACGTGTCCAGGTCTTATTTGAAGATGAAGTATACGGGCAAGTCCAGCGAACGGCGCTTGCATTTTGAAGACAATAAGGGAGGAGGCATGTCATTCCCCACAGGGTCGTACAACAGGCGATCGTTGCAAACAGTCGCTGAAGCACTCCTAACCAAAAACCCAGGAGCTGACATCGCACCCAGGATACGGGAGATGGCGGAAGGAAAGTTTCCCTGGTATATCTGGTGATGGTCCACTGCGGCAACGTTTTCTCCATGGTCCCAACCCTGATTCTTTACTCTGTACCCGAATCTCCTACGATCCACAACAATACCGGCAACTTGGTTTTGTCAATATAGGAGGACAGCGTATCGAGGAATTTATGGGAGACCATCGGGCAGCCTTCACTGTTACATAAATAGTCTGGATAAAGTATGGTATCGGGTACGCACTCATAGGCGTGCAGGACAATGAATCTATCGAAAGCTTTACTGTTGCTTTTGTCCAGTCCATGCAGTTTGTATGCTTTGCCAAACCTGCCATTGTATTTCATTCCAATGCGGTATTTCCCCGGGCTGCTGCAAAGGCTATTGGGCGTATTGGAAAATCGCGCGGTCTTCGACCAGTATTTGCCTCCCGCGCCATGAGCGATCATTCCCTGGTGAATGATCGTATCCCGCGCAAGGTCAACCACCGCCATCCGAGGCAATCCACTATGCAGCGACAGGTCGGCAATAAAGGCCACATCTGTATTGTACCCGCCTTGCCTGGTAAAAGTGATGGCAAGCGGGATGAGACTGTCGATGCGGTTAACGAACGAGCGCTGCAGCATTTCTTGCTCAGGCACATTCGCCTTGCTCACCCGCTTTTCCGATGGGGCATCGTCTTTGCAGGCAGTAAGAAAAACAATCAAAAGGGGCAGCAGTTTTTTCACGCTTGAACTTAATGAAGTTTGTGAAATGGTGCTGTCAAAACCTTCCTAAATGTATAACTTGCCGGTATGCCAGCTCCGTTAGCAGAACGTATGAGGCCCGCGACCCTCGACGAACTCGTGGGACAAGAACATCTCACGGGGAAAGGGAGTATCCTGCGCAATGCGATCGAATCCGGCAACATCCCTTCCATGATACTTTGGGGCCCGCCCGGGACAGGGAAAACTACCATTGCCAATATCATTGCGCATACACTCAATGTTTCCTATTTCCAGCTGAGTGCGATCAGCAGCGGTGTAAAAGATGTACGGGAAGTCATCGAGCAGGCAAAGTCACAACCCAACGCGATCTTATTTATTGACGAGATACACCGTTTTAATAAAGGGCAACAGGATGCCTTGCTGGGGGCAGTGGAGAAAGGCACCATCACGCTGATCGGCGCCACCACCGAAAATCCATCATTCGAAGTGAACTCGGCCTTACTCAGCCGGTGCCAGGTGTATGTACTCAAAGCACTTGACACTACCGGGCTGGTAACCCTGCTTCGCCAGGCGATCGCCCGGGATGCCTTGTTCAAAGAATACACAGTTGATTTAAAAGAGACCGAAGCCCTGATCAATATCAGCGGTGGCGACGCACGTAAATTACTTAACCTCTTGGAGCTGGTGGTTACGGCTTCAAAGAATCAGCAGCTCACGATCACCGATGACCACGTAATGAAGGTGGCGCAGAAAAGGATCGCGCTCTACGATAAACAGGGTGAACAGCATTACGATATCATTTCAGCGTTCATCAAGAGCATGCGCGGCAGCGATCCGAACGCTTCGGTGTACTGGCTGGCCCGGATGATCGAAGGAGGTGAAGACGTAAAGTTCATTGCCAGGCGAATGGTGATCTTCGCCAGTGAAGACGTTGGCAACGCCAATCCCAACGCTTTGTTGCTGGCCAATGCCACATTCGACGCCGTTAACAAGATCGGCTATCCCGAGTCAAGGATCATATTATCGCAGTGCGCAACGTATCTTGCCTCCTCTCAAAAAAGCAATGCGTCCTACCTGGCTATCGGGGAGGCGACCAGCGCCGTTCATAAACACGGAGACCTTCCTGTACCATTGCATATCCGCAACGCCCCTACCAAATTGATGAAACACATGGATTATGGCAAGGGCTATCAATATGCGCACGAAGGAGAGGGCAACTTCCTGGACCAGGAATATTTACCCGAAAAATTGCAAGGCACGCGTTTTTATGATCCGGGCGATAGCGCAAGGGAAAATGAACTGCGGAAATTCCTGAAAGAGCGCTGGAAAGACAAATATGGGTATTGAATCGCGCGCCTGTACCGGTAGATATCTGAAGGCGACAGCAGTGTTCCCCGAATGTATCAGGGATGTATCAGGAAGACAAGGCTCTATAAGGGCTCTATAACTACTCTATAAGGGCTCTATAACCGCTCTATAACTCACGCGTATTTCCTGAAAAAACGGTCCTCCACCTGCCTGGCCAATACCAATCGATTGTGGGGAGCGCGGTTCGCCGACATATAGAGCACATATAGAGCACCTATAGAGTACATATAGAGCACATATAGAGTAGCGCCTCCGTACTTGCTTCGATTTGCACCCGTATTGCCTGCGGGCACCCTTGACAAGGGATACGAGCGTCCCAGCTTCTTCCCTGGCTAAGCTCAAAGGATTTTTTAAATACTCCATTCAGACGATTCCGCGTAGTAGCACGTGGGAAATTTACCATTCCACAATTTTCTCCCTCGCAAGCCGTTGTTTCACCGGTTAATAGAACAAAAATTACCCATTCCTAAACCATCCTTTATGAAAAACCTTTTTACCCTCATGGCGCTTTTATGCGCAACTGCCCCGGGTATATATGCCCAGAGCAGCAGTCCCGTTGAAACCGTCGGTACCCCCGCCGCACCTTGCCTTGCCTGGAGTTACTCCGGCGGCGGCAACATTTTTTTCCCTTCAGCGGTGGGCACTTTCCTGAAGATCTCAGGCTTCAACCCTACTTCACCACCGGTGAGTATGGACATCACGTTCAGCATGTTTGGCTACAATACCACCAACCTTACTGAGCTTACGCTGGAATACACGACCGACGGGGTAAATTATACCGCTTTGCCTTACAAAAGGCTGTTCCGGAACTATCTTCCGGCCACGCCCTGGGATGTAATGGTGAGCGACCCCCTTCCGGGATCGGTTAATTTCAACACGCTCCAGTTGCGTTTCAGGCAAACCACGCTGACGGAAACTTTCAGAATAGATGACATCGAAGCGAACTTTTATTATACCCTGCCGATCAAACTGATCAGCTTCAGCGCCGCGGCCACGAATTCTGGCACCCAGATCAAATGGAAGGCCAACGCCACACACGAACAGGAAAAATTCGTAGTGGAAAAGAGCCTCGATGGCCGCAACTTCGCGCCGATCAGCACCCAAATGGCGCATGTGGGCGAATTCAACTACGCCTATATCGACAAGGCTACCGCTGACAAAACTTTCTACCGCTTGAAAATGACCGACGTGTCTGGCCGGTCCAACTACTCGCAGGCTGTTTTCGTGCAAACTAAGAATACCAGTACCGGGCTGGTGCAAAACGTTTACCCGATACCGGCGAACGATGTGATCAACACCCAATTGCTCGCAAGCACACAACAAACAGCCGAGATCACGGTAAGTGACCTTTCCGGCAGGACTGTACTTAGTCAAAGCTATGCGCTGATGGCCGGCTCAAATAACTGTGTCCTGAACATCGCTAAAATGAATGCAGGTATTTATATCCTCCGCATACGCTCGGGTGAAGTGCTCGAGACAAGAAAGGTGGTAATCCAATAACTATTGTAAACGCCCAGGTAAAAGGACCGGTTCGCCGGTCCTTTTTTATTTCCCAGGTGCCCGGCGATCTTTTGTTTGCTTCCATTATCTTTATCGCCCTCAATGCACATACATTATGAAAACAGTTATTGTTCCTGTTGATTTCTCGGATGTTTCGTTTAACGCCGCGGTATATGCTGCCCGCCTCATCACTGGGCACCACGGCGTTACACTGCTGCTTTATCATCACTATTCGAAGGATTCTGAAATGCAATCCGCTGAACAATCATTGACTGGTGTAAAACAACAGCTGAACGACAAATACCTGGTGAACATCGAAACGCTCGCGCATCACGGTAAAGATTTTATCGAAGACCTGGAAAAAGCGGTTCGCCATCGCAGCGCTGATCTCGTGATCATGGGAATAACAGGACGTTCGCCGCTGGGACAAATGCTCATTGGCAGCAACACATTGAAATTCGCGGAGCAGCGCGCTTGTCCTGTCCTCATTATCCCGGAAAAAGCAACATTCCGTGAATTGAAAAATGTGATGCTGGCGTCCGATTTCAAAAACGTATACCACAGTACCCCTTCTTCCCCGATCAAAACATTCCTCCAGACTTTCCGGCCGAAGCTGCACGTGGTGAACGTGGACCCCGAACATTATATCGCCATTTCCGAAAGCTATACGAAAGAGAAAGTGGATTTTGAAAAGATGTTCAGTGATTTCAACCCCGAGTTTTATTTCATGCGATTGTTTGATATCGAAGAAGCACTGAATATGTTTGCGAAGGAAAAGAACATCGATCTTATCATCGCAGTCCACCGCCAACACTCATTCTTCGACAGGTTATTCAACAGGAGTGGAACCACCAAAAAGCTCTCTTACCAAAGCGAGGTGCCTGTTCTGGTTGTACACGAATGACCTTGCCCCGGACAGCTAATCCAAAAAAACACATCCTTCGCGCCGGCTTGCACCGTTAATCCACGTAATTAGCATGTGGGCCCTGGGCTTTTCCACAACGGGGGTGTATAACCCTGTGCAAAACCCACGGTGGCGCGTTTTCACTAAACCGCGAAAACCCGTTGCTGTATTGCGTTGCAGCCAGGCGAGGTGATTCCCTATTATCCACACAATTTGTGCAAAAACCGGTGCTAAACGGGTGAAGAACATCAACCGATAAAATTTGGAAACAACTGGACAGCGGAACTACCTTGGTGTTGTAATTGAAGAGCGAGGTAGTCAAACACAGGCGCATCAGTTAAAAAAGAAACGCAGACGGGATACAAACTTCGGTGAGTATTCAAGAACGTTTCGGTGGCCCGGGTTCTGTAAAAAGAATCAGTGCCCACCAAATCCCGGAGATAACAATTGCCTCGGCAATGGAACAACCGGGTGTAAGTGCAAAGCCCCTTAAAAGGTAGAAGCTTACAAATCCAGCCGGATAACATGCAGCTTCGGCAGGCATGATCACAAAGCTGGTGTGGGCCGGATCCGTCAAAAAGATCGCGGGCGCACAAATCCAGTCGATAACATCATCCTTCGGGATGTGATCACAGCACTGGTTAGGGCAGGACCCGTCAAACGGTTGGCACTAAGTACTACTCAGGCTCATCGCTTCGGCGATCGAAACACGAGTGGTACGTTGAGAAGGTAGTCCTCAAAGGCTATGCTGCTCAAAAACTTAAAAAAGCATTGGGTCGAATAGTCGTGCGCAAGTACGGATATGAAGCCTGATGCTTTTTTATTTTATGTCGTTCCCGCTGCTGTATCTTAGTCAAATGAGACAACTGCTTATTCTTGCTGCCTGTTGTTTTTCAATCACAACATCTGCACAAACCATCATCCAGCGTGACCCGGAGATCGAACAAATGGTCAACGCTGTCTCGCCCGACTCGCTCAAAACTTATATAGCTGAAATGGTGTCATTCGGCACCAGGAGCACGCTGAGTACCCAAACCGATCCGGTAAGGGGTATTGGTGCTGCCCGCAATTACGTGCTTTCCAAATTCAACCAGTTTGCCGCATCATCCGGGGGACGACTCACCGCTTATATCGATACCGTCACACTGCCGCCGGACAACCGGAGGGTGAATAAGTCAACGCTATTGGGAAACGTGGTAGGCGTTCTGAAGGGAACGGATGATAATGATCATCGAGTTTTTATCATTAGTGGCCACCTCGACAGCAGGGCGAGCGACGTAATGAATGCAACAATCGACGCGCCGGGCGCGAATGATGATGGCAGCGGTGTGGCAGCACTGATTGAATGCGCCAGGATCATGAGCCGGAGCCGTTTTTCCGCCACCATCTTATTCGTTGCATTCAGCGGTGAAGAGCAGGGATTGCTGGGCGCGAATTTCATGGCAAATAAGGCGCTAAAGGAAAAGCGTCATATCGAAGCGGTACTCAACAACGACATCATGGGTAGCAACCACAGCAATGAAACCAATATAATCGATAACACAAGGTTGCGGGTCTTCAGTGAGGCCTTCTCGGTAATGGATACCGGCCGTGCGGCGATCAACATCCGTAGCCTCGGGCTGGAGAATGACGGGAAAGCGCGGCAGTTGGCTCGCTACGTTAAAGAAACAGGAGAACGGTACGTAGACAATATCGAAGTGGTAATGATCTACCGTAACGACAGGTTTCTGAGGGGTGGCGACCATACGCCCTTTGTTCAACGGGGCTTCGCCGCAGTACGCATCACGGAAATGAATGAAAACTATAACCACCAGCACCAGGACGTTCGGGTGGAAAAAGGTACACGCTACGGCGACCTTGCCGAATTTATGGATTTTGAATACCTGAGGAAAAATACTGCGGTTAACCTGGCAACGCTTGCAAACCTGGCTAAAGCGCCGCCAATGCCTGATAAAGTGGTGATCGATACAAAAGGACTTACGAACCGCACTTCCATATCCTGGTCTGCCCCCGGCACCGGGAAAGTGAAAGGATACTATGTATTGATACGAGCTACAACCAGCCCCGTATGGGAAAAGAAAATATTTACAGCTAGTACGTCGATCAGCCTGCCCTATTCGAAAGACAATTATTTCTTTGCCGTCCAATGTGTAAATGACTTGGGAAATGAAAGCCTTTCCGTCATACCCGGCACCCGTTAAATTAACACAACATGAATATTTTCGTTTTTATTTTTACGCCGGGAAGAACATGAAAAGAATCATAATATACTGTTTAGCCATGGTGATGACGGGAACCGCGTGCAAGAAAACGGAAGACGCGCCGGGTACGGCAACTGAACCCGCTAAGGAACTAAAAAACGTGGCATATGGTTCCGATGCAATGCAGAATATGGACGTATACCTGCCTGCGGGAAGATCAGCAGGAACCACGAAGGCGTTGATCCTGGTCCACGGTGGGGGCTGGGTGGGTGGCGATAAAGCCGATATGAATGACGCTGTCAACGCGCTCAAAACCCTCCTTCCCGATTACGCGATATTCAATATCAATTACCGGCTCGCCACCCTCCCATCGGGTAATCTCTGGCCCACTCAATTGAACGACGTGAATGCCGCGGTTGATTTTATTGTCTCGAAGTCATCAGAATATAAATTCAACAGTGGTAAAATGGCAATAGGCGGCGCCAGTGCCGGCGCGCACCTGGCATTGTTGAAAGCCTACAAACACAATGCTGGTAATTTGAAAGCCGTGATAGATATGTTCGGTCCTACAGATATGCAGGATCTGTATACCCGGAACGCCAGCTATCAACCATTACTTACCATCTTCATGAATGGAACGCCCGTCTCCAATCCTGTTTCGTACAGTAACGCCAGTCCATTATTTGCCGTACACAGTGGCGTCACTCCTACCTTGATCCTGCACGGAACAGCCGACAATGTTGTACCGATCAGCCAGAGCGATAGCCTAGACAACCGTTTGGCAAACGCGGGTGTGGCCAAACTATATGTAAAATATCCACTGGAAGGACATGGCATTTGGAGTGCACCAAGCAATGCGGACGCCTTTGCCAGGATCGCCGCATTTATAAACCTGCATGTTCAGTGATACAATTCCGGCACAAAGCGTTTGATGCGCTCACTCCATTTGAATTATACGAGATCATCCATCTCCGCAATGAAGTTTTCGTCGTTGAGCAGAATTGTGTTTTCCAGGACGCCGATCATAAAGACCAGGCCGCCGTTCACCTGATGGCCTGGAAGAATGATCAACTCGCCGGTTACACCCGCCTGCTCGCGCCGGGTATCGCCTACAAGGAAATGAGCATTGGACGAGTTGTGACCTCACCCAAATACCGCAGGAATGGAACA
>JAJTCI010000151.1 GCA_021323155.1 Chitinophagaceae bacterium
GTGTGATCGCGATCGTGCCCGTCTTTGTCGCGAAAAGCATGTTCTGCCCGGGACATTTGAAATGTGAAATGGCCTCCTCGTAATCGGCCAGGTTCTTTGAGTGGTTGAGTTTATTGAAAGTGATTAGTTCATTGCTGGGGTCATGGGCCTTCCATCGCACGGCGTAATATTTACCATCGTTCGTCTTCACATTGGGATGTACCCTGTCATACATGATAGGACCAAACACGGTCATCGCGATCCGTTCCGTGAAATCGATACTGTCGCGCACCAGGATCTTTTCTTCACGAAGCCCGGCTTTTGTCCATTGGTTATTGAACCAGTACTCTTGCATGGTCGTGTCCTTAAAACGGATCTCGTAATAATCCCGCACGTCACGCATCGCGTTGGTAAAACCCCAGGAACAACTGTCGTTGAAACCAATGATCACCGAAGGTGCCCCGGGAAAAGTTGCTCCGTAAGTATTCATCGTTGGCGTTGTGATCTGCATTTCATACCAGAGAGAGGGGAGGTTGAGCCCGAGGTGCGGGTCATTACAAAGTATGGGTCGCCCACTGGCCGTCTTACTGCCCGCTACTGCCCAGTTGTTGCTGCCGTTACCCGGATCGGGTTTGATATCTGCTACGAACTTGCCTGACGAATCTTTTGTGATCCTGCTGTCGAGGATGGAATCATAACCGGCCGGCCGTTTCAATGGTACACCGGGTGTACTAAAGGCAGTGCCCTTCGGTATTATCGGGTCAAGGCTATCCTGTATGATGGGGTACATCTTTTCGAAATCGGTCGCTCCCAACAGTTGCCTCGCATTGGCCAGTTCGAAATCCCATTCCGCACCGGCAAGGTCAAACGACATAAACTTTAAAAAGAGACAGGTCTTCAGGTTGCTCCACTCTGCCGGTTTTGAATCAAGCAGCTTGTACTCCAGCGGGTAATCCTTCGGTTCCAGTGAATTGATATATGAATTAATGCCCGCGGTATAGGCATCCATTTCCGTTTTCGTTGTGGCCTCGTCTTCAGCGGCTTTCAGGGAATTCTCCGCCGCATACACCATTCCCAGCCGGCGAAAGAAGCGATCGATCGGTACATATTTTTTGCCCAGCACCTCCGATAGTGTTCCACCAGCAGCCCGGGTCTGGAAGTCCATTTGCCAGAGCCGGAACTTCGCGTGGAGGTATCCCTGGATATAATACGCGTCCGTTTCATGCTCTGCGTAAATATGAGGTACCAGCCGTTCGTCGAAATATACGTCCGCGTTACCCTTCAACCCCGCCAGTTTTATATCCCCATCGAACCTTATATCGGCTGGTTCAGCGTTTTGCCAGAATCCGTGTTGGGGAGACAGGAAAGAGCCAAGCCTGGGGGTCTTCGCCGCGCCGGTTGGCCATTGAACATTCAACGCGATCACCAGTCCTGTTGTAACGGCAGCCGAGATAACGAACGGAACGATCCTCATAAATCACAATTAGTTGGTTGAAAATACTGAATTATTCATGTACTCGCCGAAACAGCGGCATTTGGCATGTCGACGACGAAAGCCGCCGTCACCTGGGCATTATTTACGAATGAACACCTGCTCCATCATCCCGGCAAGTTCCGGGTGGTGCTGGCTGAAGTTTTCGCGTTGCTCAAAGAAGTATTCAGCCATTACAGCGAAACATTCTACCGCATTGGTGGCACCGTAGGGGTCGATATCAGACTCGCCACGCCTGATGCGGTCGATCTCCAGCTCAAGCAGGCGTTTCCATTCAGGTACTAACTTTCTTTCCAGTAATATTTCGGGCACGCCATCGAACACGCCGTCCATCTTATCGATCAGGTGAACGAATTCATGTACCGCGGTGTTATGGTTGTTCTGGCTGTTGATGAAGCCCTGGCGCAATTCCCATTTTGATAGGATCATTACATTTTGCATGGCGCCCGTACCGACCATTCCGGTTACCAGCCGGTCGCGCCCATGTTGTTCAAAATCCTGGTTGAAATTCCCGGGGTATACCAGTATTTCCCTCAAGTGAACATACTCCCAATCCCTTATATAAAAGACAGGGATGATGGCTGCCGCGCCAATCAATACCCGGTCGAGGTCTTCCACATCCGCATTCGCGCCGGTGATCTTTACCGCCCCGAGGAATTTCTCGAACCGCTTTTCAAAGCGGGCCTTGCCCTCTTCATCCAGCTGCGCATAAAAGCGTACATAATCCTGCAACAGGTCCTTGTAGTTCTCCGGTAACATTACCAGCTGCTTGCGCTTTGGCCGGTAAACGAAAAGGATGAGCAGGATGATCAGTAGTAACACCACGAATATTTTCAGCACCGCGATCATATTGGTGAAGATAACATCCGGTAAGCACAACAGCCGTTCTACACTTCGGTTTTCCACAGTTTCATCGTTGTCATTTAACCCTCCGGTGCGGCAGGCGTCAAAAATATTCCATCCTCCGGCCGGCGTCTTACAACTCGTTCTGTTACAATAACTGCAACACGCCTTTATTGCCTGGCTGCACGCTGATAGCTAAGCCCACCCTGCTTTTGGCACGCTCATAGCAGTTTCTATGTTCTGTTAAGATCGGATTTGCAACTTCAGAAAGGAACTTATTATGAAAGAGACTATCATCGTACTGGGAGGAGATGGTTATTATGGATGGCCCATCGCTCTTAAACTTGCCGTTACCCGTCCAAAGACTAAGATCATTATTGTAGATAACGAATGGCGGCGTAATACTGTCAGGAAAATTGGCTCCGACAGCTTGCTGCCGATCGCCCAGCTTCCAACCCGCATCAACGCGTTCCGCGAGATCTACGGACAGGACAATCTTCAATTTATTAATATCGATGTGAACTCGGATGCACTGGAAGCGTTGATCCAGGCCGAGCAGCCTCATACGATCTACCATATGGCCCAGCAATGCTCGGCGCCATATTCAATGTTGGGTCTCACAGAATCACTTTATACCATCAACAATAACGAGGGTAATAATATGCGGCTGCTTTGGGCGGTTCGCAAACACGTACCTGATGCACATATAGTAAAAATGGGTTCGATGGGCGAGTACGCTACCAATGGAGGTATCGACATCGCCGAAGGTTATTTCTATCCGGAATTCAATGGAAAGAAAGCCGTGAACCCCTTACCTTTTCCACGCCAGTCAGACGACGTATACCACATTTCCAAGATCAACGACAGCAATTACCTGTCTATGGCCTGCCGGAAATGGGGCCTGCGTATCACGGAAGTGATGCAATCCACCCTGTTCGGCGTGTATATCGATGAAATGGTGCAATGCGAGGACCTCTACACGCGTTTCGACTATGATGATATATTCGGCACCGTCGTGAACAGGTTCCTCACCCAGGCAGTGGCGGGACACCCACTCACAGTGTATGGCAAAGGAAACCAGACAACCGGTATCATGCCGATGAAGGATGCGGTCAATTCTCTCGAGATGATTGCAGGTACGGTGCCTGAACCTGGCGTACACAAAGTGGTCAACCATGTAACGAAAGCCAACTGCACGATCAACGAACTCGCACAGTACGTGAAGGATCTTGCAGAGCCTTTGGGATACGATGTAACCATCAATCATGTGTTCGATCCACGCAGCGAAAGCGCCGCCGTGAAGCACGACATCCAGGTGATGACAGAGCACATCGATAACCATCTTGCTGCAACAGCTTTGAATGACGTGCTGGCTGAAACCTTTGGTCTCATTGCAAAACATAACGACCGGATTCAGCCACACGCGTTCACCCATCACATCCATGCGTTCAAAGGCCAGTATACTGAAGCAATCAATGAAGATGCTGCAGTTGACGCTGGCGCGGAACAGGAATGGGAAGCTTTCCGCGGTGAATATTTTCCAACGGAAAGAGTCAACCTCAATCCCGGTACTCTCGGTACCGTCTCTACCGTGGTAAAGCAGGTACGCCAGGACGCCGCCATCAATGCGACCATTGAAGGCAACCCCCTGGGTATGTATGACCACGGCCGTAAAAAACTCGGCGAGATCAAATCACTCTGCAACCAGCTCTGGCCATCTAAAGGATATGAACTGGTAGTGGGTAATGGAACTTCACAAACCATCAACCTGCTGGCCCTCTCGATGCTACGTGCTTTCAATGAAGAAGGCAAAGCACCGTATAAGGTCATCACGTCCCGGCATGAACATCCGGGTGGTATCGGTGTATTCGAGCATCTGCCGGAATATGAAGTTCATTACCTGTCCGACGAAGTGATCAGCGATCCTGCCAAACTAAGAACGGAAGTAGAGCGGATCAAACCCAATATAGCTTTCATCTCACAGGTGTATTACGCCACCGGCAATACTTCACCATACGAAACGTGGTGTAGTGTTACCAAACAGGCGGCGCCGGGTTGTAAAGTGATCCTGGATGTTACCCAGTCGATCGGCCTCTATGATCTGCCATTCGGGACGGCGGATGTATTGATCGGGAGCCTGCACAAATGGCTGTTTGGCCCCCACGGCAGTGGTGCTACATGGGTGAAACATGAATTTCACCAATGGATCAAGGGTCTTTTCTGGAGTGGTGTCCCGCTTTCGAGCGAACCTCACCTCAGTAAACTCAGCCTGCAGGGCGGACAGGATTTCATCATGTATTCCGAAGTACTTGAAGCCTTGAAATTATACAAGCAGGTCGGTAAGGACGCGGTGTTAAAACGCTCCTCGCATCTCTCGCGCGTATTCAGGGAGCAGTTAGGGACAGTCCTGGAGAAGTATGGTTTGGAATATAAGATACTGAACACCTCTACCGATGCGCCGCTGTTGTCAGTCGCATTCACGGGTTACCATCCTTTTTCATTGTACAGTGAGCTGAATGAAAATGGGGTGCATTGCAAATGCATCATTGACTATAAAAAAGGTGGCGATAAATTCCACATCCTGCGGTTCGGTCTTCCATATTACGAAACGGAGCAGCGGCTCAGCCAGGCGGTGGCGGTAATAGACGAAGCTCTTGAAAAACAGTTGAAGATCATGCCGGTAGAGAATGAAGTGGTAGTGGAAGTAACCAGGGAAAACCCGGTGATCCATTCTGTAGCGGCCTGATGCCCTGTGCGATCACATTGCGGTACAAAAAATGCAGTAGGGACTGTTTCCGGTTCAAAATATTATTGAATGAAAGTTTTAGCAGTCGCATCCGGCGGGGGACACATCATTGAACTTCTACGTCTCCAGCCTGCCTTCGAGGGCCTTGACCTTATCTATATGTCCACGCATGAAAGCTTTGCGTCCTCGTTCAAAGGATATCCTTTTTACGTAGTACCTGATTTCAGCCGCTGGAATCCTTTGAAAATCCCGGCAGCTGCAATGAAAATGTACCGCGTCATGAAAAAAATAAAGCCGGATGTAGTGGTCACCACCGGGGCAGCCCCTGGTGTGGTAGCGCTTTTCATCGGGAAGTTACTTGGTGCGAAAACAATATGGGTGGAAAGCCTCTGCCATGCGGAAACGGTGTCCATCAGTGGAAAAATGTGCGCGGCCTTCGCCGACAGGGTCTACACCCAATGGGAGGAACTGTCTACGCCCAAGATTATTTACGCCGGAAACATAATGATATGATCTTTGTTACTATCGGTACCCAGGTTCCATTCGACAGGATGATCCAGGCGATTGATGAGATCGCTGCTGCACTTCCCGGCAAAGAATTCGTAGTGCAGGCACTCGAAACGCAATACCAGCCGAAACACATAAAGGTCCTCGATTATATCGCTCCGGCGGATTTCAAAAATTATATAGAAGCGGCGGAACTCATCATCAGCCACGCGGGTACTGGTACCATTCTCTCCGTTTCACAGCTTGAAAAACCACTGATCGTTTTCCCCCGCCTGGGTAAACTCAAAGAAACCCGCAATGACCACCAGCTGGCCACCTGCCGTATGCTGGAAAAAACCACAGGCCTGCAGGTGGCTTACGATGAGAAGCAATTGAAAGAGAAAGTGGACACATATTTCCGGGGTGAATTGCCAGTGATGGCAAAGATGCCGCAGTTTGCCTCTGCACAATTGCTCAACTCCATTCGTTCCTTTATTGAACCTCCCCAGTTTCTTTTTCAATTCAAGGTAGTCCAGGAAATAAATGATCTTAACAGAGAAGTTATTGTTCTGTGGCGCCTCCAACGTGGTGTCAAAGTTCTTGAAATAACTGTCACGGTGTGGTGAGCCGTAGTTCGACATCTCGAAATAGCTCGTATTATTCTTCCATACCAGGTTGATAAAACTACCCGGCGCGAACT
>JAJTCI010000152.1 GCA_021323155.1 Chitinophagaceae bacterium
CACGCTATCACCAGAACGCACTGGCCTGTCCGTTGTACCAGACGATGTTTCCCACCAGGTAGACTACCACGACATCAAAGATATTCTTGAATTGAAGCCGGCAAATAACTGGTGGATCATCGCAGCAATTATGGTGCTCGCATTGACTTCCCTTTTTGGATTTTTGTGGTTCATGAACCGTAAGCAACCGGAGATCAAACAGGCAATACCGGTCACTGCCATACCAGGGTTATATAACGAACTGGTTAAAAAGATCCGCGTTTGGTCAACGATGGACCTTGGCGAAAAAAAAGTGGTGATGCAGGTATTCGAAGAAAGCACGCTAAGCGTCCGGCAGTTCTCTGATGTTGCCTGGCAGCAAAACAGCCGTCACTTCACCACCGGGGAATACATTTTGAACGCTAAGGGTAAGATGCCCGATGCGGAACTGGAGACAAGGTTCTTCCAATACCTCCGGCTGGCCGATGCCGTGAAATTTGCAAAATACCTACCACCCACCGGCGAATCAAAAGAAATATTCCCGCTGCTGGAGCAAGTAGCAGGCGAATTATTTAACCAGGCAAAATCCCTGCGCTGATGCTGAAGGAAAAGTTCAACATAGCGTTCGCGTATCCCTGGGCATTACTGCTTTTATTGCTGATCCCGATGATGATCTACTGGCAGTGGACAAATTATGCAAGATCCACTGCTGCGATTAAAGTCACCACCACCTATTTCCTGCAGCATACCAGGAGCTGGCGGACGAAGTTGCGGCACCTCCCTTTTTGGTTTCGTTGCATCGGGATCGCGGCGCTTATTGTTGCGCTGGCCCGGCCACAGGAAATGTTTACGGAGGAAGAGATAACCGGTGATGGGATCGACATTGTGCTTTGTTTTGACATAAGTGGAAGTATGACGGAAAAAGACATGCTACCCAACCGCCTCGAAGCAGCGAAGGAAGTGGCGCAGGAGTTTGTAGCAAATCGACGGGGTGATCGAATCGGCGTGGTAATATTCAGTAGCCAGAGTTTCACATTATGTCCCATTACTACCGATCACAATGTTGTGAGGACACAGATCAGCAACATAACCAGTGGATACCTGTATGACGAAGGCACGGCGATCGGTTCAGGTCTTGCAACCAGCATCGACCGGTTGCGGCATACCCATGCAAAAAGCAAAATAGTGGTATTACTCACCGATGGCGTAGACTTCGGTGGTATGATTCCACCGGACATCGCAAAGGAAATGGCGAAGTTGTACGGGGTAAAGGTTTATACGATCGGTATCGGCTCTGAAAAAGAGATCGAGGTACCCGTAGAAAGTCCCTTCGGTAGAGTAATGGAAAAAAAGAAACTGGAATACAACGAACCACTGCTGAAGAGCCTTGCCGTTGAAACACAGGGCCAGTATTTCCATGCAACCACGAAGGATAAACTGAAAGGCATTTACGAAAGCATCGACAAACTGGAAAAGTCAAGGGTGCAGGTCAAGACTTATAACCGGTATACGGAACAGTACCGCGGTGCCTTGCTGATTGGTCTCGCTTTTATTATCCTTGAGCTGGTGCTCCGGCTAACGGTATTCAAGAAGTTCCCCTGATGTTATTTTCCATTTATCTCCAGTAATTCCACATCGAACACCAGTGTTGAACCAGGCGGAATGGGCGAACCCGGCTGAGAGAAATTTCCATACGCCAGCTCCGAAGGAACGAATAGACGCCACCTGCTTCCCAGCGGCATCATCAGCAGTGCCTCGGTCCAGCCAGCGATCACACCGTCCACACGCAACTTAACAGGCATCCCACTTTCAACAGAACTTTCGAACACGGTGCCATCGGACAGTGTTCCGTGGTAGTGAACCGTAATACTATCGGTAAGGGATGGTTTCGGTCCCTCGCCTTCTTTCAACACCAGGTATTGGAGTCCGCTTGGCAAGGCGACCACGCCTTTCTTATTTTTGTTCGCGGCGAGAAACGCGTTACCGGCCTTGATGTTCACTTCGGCCTGTTGCTCCATCAGCATATTGATATAATCATTCAACACATAATTGGCCTGGTCGGCGGAGAACGGCATTTTAGCATTCGCCAACACATCATTCACTGCCTTCATCACCACCGCCGTATTGAGCTTCTTCACCCCGAACTCCTTATACTGGAGGGCGATGCTCATACCAACAGCGTAGCTGAATGAATCGAGCTTCGTTTTTAGCACAGGCTGGGTGGGCTTTACAGGAGGTGTCTTGGTTTTCGGCGGTGTTTTCGTTTGCGCGTTCATTTGCAGCGTAAAAATGCCGAGTAGTATAAACAGGAAGGCCTTTTTCATTCAGGGTTTTTTTAGTCGCCAAATTTAACCAATGGGTTGAAGTAGAAAGCGCTTTTAAGGATTTTTTGGCGCTTACCGGGCATATTGCATCATCTGCAAAATGATGTCGGCATCCGGTGAGTTAGCAAGGTATTGCTCCCTTTCGCTGTACTTGCACACACCGGGGTAGTCGCCTTCCCGGTAAGCCATGTCAAGGATCACCTGGAAATGCAGGTGCGGGGGCCAGTGGCCGTTCTCCTCCGGTGGGCCAAAGACCGCCATCTGTTGCCCGCGGTTGACATACTGCCCCTCGGTGGCGCGCTGGATGTCATTGAGTGAAAGGTGACCGTATAAAGTGTAGAATGAGAATCCTTCCAATTGATGCAGGAGGATCAGCGTAGCGCCATAATCGCCATAATGGTCGTTGAAGGCGAAACTATGCACCATGCCGCCGAACGGTGCGTAGACGGGCGTACCGGCTTTGCCCCAAATATCAATACCGAGGTGTAAACGGCGTGGTTCTGACTGGATATCGGCCGCGTCGAATATTTTACTTCGGCTGTACACTGTGCGCAGTTCACCGTAGCCACCAATGCCATAGGTAGCGCCTGCATCCTCCAGCAGGTCCATGATGTATTCAGAGAATAATTCAGTGTTATCAAATATCTCCGAGGTGAGGTCAGTATTGGTAGAAGTGAAGTCCACCAGTTTCAGCTTATCTTTCTCGGGATTGAATGGAACAACCGGGAAGAACGACGACTGGTTCTTTCGGAGTACATGAATAATGTCTTTGGGATCTATCAGCGGGTCCTTCATCCCTTAAAGGTACTCACTAATGCGTAGTTCCTGACAAGCTGCCCATCTTCTTCAGTATCTCCCATGAACTGCATTCCGCATTTCTCCAATACATTTTGGGAAGCAGTATTGTCGATGTGCGCCCGACCGATGATCCTGTCCAGGCCTTGTACCTCAAATGCGTATTTAACTACAGCCAGCGCGGCTTCGGTGGCATAGCCCTTGCCCCAATGATCTCTCTTATAACGGAAGCCCAGGTCGATATCGCCATTCGTAAGTTTCTTTAACCCACACCAACCGATGAACTCATTACCGGAGCTGTTGATCACTGCCCAGCGGCCCAGGCCCAATTCGTATTGCGGGAGGATGATGTCGCGTATTACGGTTGGCGCATTCTCGCGCGTCGTGGGTGCCTCGTGCACATATTTCACTACCTCGGGATCGCTGTTGAGTTCGAAGATGAGGTGGGCATCCTCGAGGGTGAACTGGCGAAAGAGTAGTCGATCTGTTTGGAGGATTATATTCATGTAACACGTTGCGATCTTGCCGTGAGTGGTTCACTTTTCAAAGTGAACCACTCTTATTCATGTTTTGGCATAGTGGCTCGGCCCTACACCACCACGTTCACCATCTTCCCTTTCACAAATATGAATTTCTTCATTGGCTTGCCTTCCAGCCATTTCTGCACTACGTCATTTGCCAGCACAGCTTTCTCCACCTCCGCTTGACCGGCATCCACGGGAAGTTTGATAGTGGTGCGGAGTTTTCCATTGATGGACACCGGATATTCCTTGCTGGATTCAAGCACATATTTCTCTTCAAATTCCGGGTATGCCGCGTACAGGACGCTCCCGCTGTTGCCCATAGCCGACCAAAGTTCTTCCGAGATATGCGGAGCATACGGCGTGAGCAGCACCACCAGTTGTTCGAGCACCAGCTTCTTGCGGCAGTTGAGATCAGTCAGTTCATTAACACAGACCATGAACGCGGCCACCGCGGTATTGAAAGAAAAACGCTCGGTGTCTTCTTTTATCTTCCTGATTGTTTTGTGCAGTGTCTTCAGCTCTTCCGCGGTAGGTTGGTCTTCATTCCAAACCTTTCCTTTCTGCTCATCAAAGAACAGGCGCCAGAGTTTACGCAGGAAGCGGTGCACCCCTTCTATCCCTTTTGTATCCCATGGCTTGCTTTGTTCCACCGGTCCAAGGAACATCTCGTACATACGAAATGTGTCGGCTCCGTACTTGTTTACAAGATCGTCAGGGTTGACGGTATTGTAAAGGCGTTTACTCATTTTCTCCACCAACATGCCCGTCACATACTTGCCATCTTCCAATATAAACTCTGCCTCCCTATATTCATCCCTCCATTTCCTGAATGATTCAATATCGAGTTCCAGTCCGTCTACAAAATTCACATCAACATGTATCTCGTCTGTTTCGTACTGGTCTTTCAGACCTGCAGAAACATATTTATTCGTTCCCCTGACCCGGTAAACAAACCGTGAACTCCCTTGTATCATTCCCTGGTTCACTAATCGCTTATAAGGTTCATCATGACCGATCAATCCAAGATCATAAAGGCATTTCGTCCACATGCGGCTGTACAACAGGTGCCCGACCGCGTGCTCGGTGCCGCCAATGTAGAGATCCACCTGGTTCCAGTAATCAGACACCCTCCGGACGCAAAAAGTCTGATCATTATGCGGGTCCATGTACCTGAGAAAATACCAGGAACTGCCCGCATAACCGGGCATGGTGTTGGTCTCGAGATTTCGGTCCTTCCATTCTTTAATATTCGCGAGAGGCCCTTCACCTTCCGGGCCGGGTGAATAAGAATCCACTGCGGGTAACTCCAGCGGTAGTTCAGATTCATCTAAAGGATAGGCAATACCGTTCTCCCATTTGATGGGAAATGGTTCCCCCCAGTAACGTTGCCTTGAGAATGCAGCGTCACGCATCTTGTAATTCACTTTCCGCTCGCCAATTCCCAATTCCTCCAGTTTATTGATGACCACCTCCATGGCTTGTTTCATCTGGAGGCCATCCAGGAAATCGCTGTTGCCCAGTGTAACGTCTTTGGAAGGATTGGCCTCTTCACCGTTATAATCTTCACCAATAATATTCGTGATAGGGATATTGAAATGCCGGGCGAATTTGTGGTCCCGCTCATCGCCGCAGGGAACAGCCATGATCGCACCGGTACCGTAACCAGCCAGTACGTATTCCGAGATCCATATAGGAATGTCTTTTCCATTAAACGGATGACTGGCATAAGAACCGGTAAACACACCGGTGATCTTTTTCTCCGACATTCTTTCCCGCTCGCTGCGGCTCTTTACATAAGCAATGTAATCATCCACCGCCTGCTTCTGTTCCTGGGTTGTTATCAACGGCAGCAACTCATGCTCCGGCGCAATAACCATGAAGTCTACACCAAAGATGGTATCTGGACGAGTGGTATAAACACGGAGCGTTCCCCTCTCCTTTGGAGTGGGGTTGGGGGTAAGGTCCCGAACAGCGAACTCAATCTCCGCCCCACTACTCTTCCCGATCCAGTTCGCCTGCATCTCTTTCATCGACTCGCTGAACTCAACGCTTTCAAGTCCTTCCAGCAACCGGTCAGCATACTCCGTTATCCGTAAATACCATTGTCTTAATTTCTTCTTCACTACCGGGTGACCACCTCGCTCACTAACACCATTCACTACTTCATCATTGGCGAGCACGGTACCCAGCGCTTCGCACCAGTTCACTTCGCCGTAGCCACAATAAGCGATGCGGTAATGCATCAGGATCTCCTGTTGCTCTTTCTCGCTGAACGCCTTCCACTGCAATGGAGAGAACATAATAGATGGATCGCCCGGACAGGGATGATCGTTATTGCCATCGCGCTCAAAAATGCGCACCAGCTCATCGATCGGCTCCGCTTTATTCGCAGTCCGGTTGTACCAGCTCT
>JAJTCI010000153.1 GCA_021323155.1 Chitinophagaceae bacterium
CGCCAGCGCTATGACCCGCCTGCTCGTATGTCATACCAATGGCGCCGTTATAAGTTGGATATGTATCGCCGTAGGAAGGATAGAAAAGATCGAAGTATTGTTTGGTGAAGTAGAGCCATCCTTTCTTATCGAAGATGCTCGCATGATTCTTACCGATCGTGGTCTGGAACTCGCGCTGCCAGGGTGTGATCACCTCATGGAACGGTTCGGCCGCAGGTGCGAAATAATAAGGATTGTTGTAGAACTGCTCGTGGAAGTCTACGTGCACGTGTGGCATCCACTGGTTATACTTTACGACGCGTTGCTGGGTTTCTTTTTGTGTTTGCCAGGCCCAGTCGCGGTTGAGATCGAAATTATAATGATTGCTTCTTCCGCCGGGCCAGGGTTCCATGTGCTCCCTCGACTGCGGGTCTGCATTTTCATATTTTCCTTTCACCGAATTGAACCAGTTCACATAACGGTCGCGGCCATCGGGGTTCAGGCAGGGGTCGATCACCACTACGGTATTCTTCAGCCATTCTTTTACTTCCGCATTCGCCGGGTTCACCAGTTCGTATAACGTTGCCATCGCGGCTTCTGAAGATGAAGGTTCGTTGCCGTGCACGTTATAACTGAGCCAGACGATCGCTGTCTTCGCGGCGGCGCTTCCGCCTTCCATACCCGTTGCGGCCAGGTTGGCTTTGCGGATGCTTTCCAGCTGTTGCATGTTCTCCGGCGAACCCACGATCACGACCACCAGTTCGCGCCCTTCGTAGGTCTCTCCATACTTTTCCACTTTCACCATGGTAGGTGCAGCTGCGGCTACGACGCGCACGTAGTCCAGGATCTTATAATGGGGCGTGAATTGTTCACCGGCTTCATAGCCCAGGAAGCTCTTTGGAGAAGGGATCGATTGAGCGATGCCGGGTTGCATCACCAGGAGCAATGCGACAACAAGTAATTTTTTCATGCGATGATCGGTCGTTTCGTTTGAGGCGTGAAAATATGGGTTTTAACAAACAGGTGGCGTTTTGGGTAAACATTTACAAGGCAAGTAACATTGAGAAAGTTTACGGATTTGGATGTTTCGCAGCTACGCCGCTCCGTGATGTTTTTAGCCAGGTTTTGCTACAAACGTTTCGCGGCTATGCCGCTGGAAGGGTTTTAGTTTAGATTATTCAACAAGAGATCCAGGGCATTGGTGAGAGCGAGGTTCCGAGCTGCAGCGCAGCGACCGGTTTGTAGAAAGTCTGCGTTGTGACGGATTGGAGCAGCATCGCTGCGAAACTATTACGGTACTCCACCAGCGGGCTTTTTTAAATGCCGCGTTACGAAGTTTGTGATGCAAGCTTCGAAGCCAGCAAAGCCTTCACTTCACCAAACCATTCATTTTTCAGCACGCTCAACACGATCGAATCCCGTCGGCCGGGTTGTCCTTCGGGCTTGGGCATATTGGCCCGCAGGATACCATCCACTTTGCACCCGATACTTTTCATGGCGGCGATGCTCCGCGCGTTGTCATTATCGGCCCTGAGTTCCAGCCGCTCCGCTCCTAACTCTTCGAACACGAAACCGAATAGGAGATACTTACAGTGCCGGTTCAATCCCGTCCCCTGGAACTGTTTGCCATACCAGGTGTATCCCAGCTGAAGCGACTGGAACTCGGGAATGATGTCATAAAAACGGGTGCTGCCGGCATATTTACCGGTTTTCTTATCAAAAACGATAAACGGGTATTCCTTTTGTGAAGCTTTAGCTTTCACAGCTATGTCGATATATTTTTCCAGGTTCTCCCTGCCAGCCGCAGACTGCAGCGAGAAACGCCATAAATCCGGCTCATTCAAAGAGAAATATTGCAGGTTTATGCTGTCTTCTTTTGTTAGTGGACGAAGCAGTACCCTTTCGTCCTCCAGTATGTATTCTTTGTCAAATTGGAATAACATGCTACTACTATTATGGATAATGAGTTACAGTCAAAAATTGATAAAATAACTGATATTAGCAGGCTTAAAAATGATAAACAGATAAACTATGTGTGGAATTGTTGGATATACCGGGCCAAGGCAGGCTTACCCGGTGATTTTGAAAGGATTGAAGCGTTTGGAATACCGCGGGTATGACAGCGCGGGCGTGGCTTTGCTCAACGGCAACCTGAATGTGTACAAGAAGAAAGGAAAGGTGGCCGAACTGGAAGAAGAAGTGGTAGGAAAGAACCTGGAAGGACATATCGGCATCGGGCATACGCGCTGGGCCACGCATGGCGAACCCAACGACCGGAACGCACATCCGCATATGTCGCAGAGTGGCGACCTGGCGATGATCCATAACGGTATCATAGAGAACTACGCGCAGATCAAACAGGAACTCGTTGCCAAGGGATATACGTTCAAAAGTGACACGGATACGGAGGTGTTGCTGAATTTCATCGAAGACATCAAGAAGAACAATGAATGCACGCTGGAAGAAGCGCTGCGTATCGCATTAAAGCGGATCGTGGGCGCTTACTGCATATTGCTGATCGATAAAGCAGACCCCGAGACCATCATCGCGGCGCGTAAAGGAAGCCCGCTGGTGATCGGCATCGGCAAAGGCGAACACTTCCTGGCGTCGGACGCTTCGCCCATTATCGAATACACCAAGGAAGTAGTGTATGTAAACGATTACGAGATCGCGATCGTTCGACCGGGAGAACTCATCCTGAAAAACATCGGTAATGAAAAGCAAACGCCTTTCATCACCAAGCTCGACATGGAGCTGGCGAAGATCGAGAAGGGTGGGTACGAGCATTTCATGCTAAAGGAGATCCACGAGCAACCCGAAACGATCTACGATTGTTTACGCGGGAGGCTGCAGGTGGAGAAGGGAGAGATAAAAATGGGCGGCGTGGAGAATCACCTCGAGGCGCTGGTGAACGCGCAGCGCATCGTGATGGTGGCCTGCGGTACCAGCTGGCACGCGGGATTGATCGCTGAATATGTATTTGAAGAACTCTGCCGCATACCGGTAGAGGTGGAATATGCTTCTGAATTCCGTTACCGGAATCCCGTCGTAAACAAAGGTGATGTAATCATCGCCATCTCGCAGAGTGGTGAAACGGCAGATACGCTGGTGGCGCTTGAGAAAGCGAAAGAGCAGGGCGCGTTCATCTTCGGCGTTGTGAACGTGGTGGGCAGCAGCATCGCGCGCATCAGCCACGCAGGAGCCTATACACACGCAGGACCAGAGATCGGGGTCGCCAGTACCAAAGCATTCACCGGCCAGCTGGCGGTGTTGATGATGATGGCGCTGAAGATCGGCTATGCAAAAGGAACGCTGGGCAAAGACCGCTATATGCAGTTGATGACCGACCTGGAAGCTGTCCCTGAAAAAGTAAAGACCATTCTCGAAGACACATCGAATATTGAAAGGATCGCGAAGAAGTTCAAAGACGCGACCGACTTCCTGTACCTCGGCAGGGGATATAATTTCCCCGTCGCACTGGAAGGCGCGCTGAAACTGAAAGAGATCTCTTACATACACGCGGAAGGATACCCGGCGGCAGAAATGAAGCACGGGCCGATCGCGTTGGTCGATGACAAGCTACCGGTAGTGTTCGTAGCAACGAAGGACTCTTATTATGAAAAGATCATTTCAAACGTACAGGAAATAAAAGCGCGGAAAGGAAGGGTGGTCGCAGTGGCATCCGAAGGGGATAAAGTGATCACTGAATTCAGTGAAGACGTGATGTTTGTGCCGGATACCGATGAAGTGATCGCGCCACTACTGAGCGTGGTGCCTTTGCAACTGCTGAGCTATTATGTAGGCGTTGCAAAGGGATTGGATGTAGACAAGCCAAGGAACCTGGCGAAGTCGGTGACGGTGGAGTGAGGAGGTGAATGGGGAATGGTGGAGCGTGAAGCAGGGTTTTGCCCATTGACCATTGAGCCCTTCACGATTGACCATTGACCACGCCCGTACCGAAGGGTACGTTCGGGCGGGCATTGACGATTACAACATGGAAGGAAACATTATAAAGAAAAGCAGTCTCAACAGCCTCGGCTATGGATTTATCCCTGCCGGGTATGGTGAGGAAGGCCAGGATGAGTATTACCTGCGCAATATGCAGAACCGTAACGGCGTGGTGCATCGCAAGCTCACCGCGTACGAGATAGAGGTACTGGTGCGCAACCGGAACACGAGCGACGACTGGAATATGATCCTGGTGTCGGACGCGTTCAATCCCGAGCTGGTGAAGAACTGCAAATTCTACGGGCTGGTGCGCATTGGTAAACTGGAACCCTATTACCTGGAGTTCAGCGACCTGAAAGCACCGGTAGGGTTGTACAACTCTACCATCATCAGTTCCGACTTTGGTGATAATGTCTGCATCGACAACGTCAACTACCTCTCACATTATATTCTTGGTGACGAAGTCATCATCGTGAACGTCAATGAACTCGCCACCACCAACCACGCTAAGTTCGGCAATGGCATACTGAAAGATGGTGAAGACGAGGTCGTCCGCATATGGTTGGAGATCTGTAACGAGAACGGTGGCAGGAGCATACTGCCTTTCAACGGCATGCTGCCGGGTGACGCTTACCTCTGGAGTAAATACCGTGACGACCATGCGTTGATGGAAAAGTTCAAAGTCTTTACGGAAGAAAGGTATAACCGCAAGCGCGGGTATTACGGCAAGGTGGGTGACCGCACGGTGATCAAGAACACCGCTATCATCAAAGACGTATGGATCGGCAGCGACGCGTATATCAAGGGAGCGAACAAGCTTAAGAATCTTACGATCAATTCCGGTAAGGAAGGAAAAACGCAGATCGGTGAAGGATGTGAGCTGGTGAACGGCATTATGAACGATGGATGCCGCGCATTCTATGGCGTAAAGGCCGTGCGCTTCATCATGGCTTCGCACTCCCAGCTAAAGTATGGCGCGCGGCTGATCAACTCCTACCTCGGCCACAACTCTACCATCTCCTGTTGCGAGGTGCTGAACTCGCTCATCTTTCCCGCACATGAGCAACACCATAACAATTCATTTCTCTGCGCGGCGCTGGTGATGGGACAAAGCAATATCGCCGCGGGCGCGACCATCGGGTCGAACCATAACTCGCGCAGCCCGGATGGCGAGCTCGTCGCGGGCAGGGGTTTCTGGCCCGGGCTCTGCGTCAGCCTGAAACACAATTCTAAATTCGCAAGCTTCAGCATACTGGCGAAGGGTGATTACCCAGCCGAGCTGAACATACCCATACCGTTCTCACTGGTGAGTAATGACGTGACCAATGACCAGCTGGTGATCATGCCCGGTTACTGGTTCCTGTACAATATGTACGCGCTGTCCCGTAATTCCTGGAAATACGTAGACCGCGACAAGCGCATTGAGAAGGTGCAGCATATCGAATACGATTACCTGGCGCCTGACACCGTGAACGAGATATTCGACAGCCTCGCTTTATTCGAACTGCTCGCGGGTAAGGCTTATGCGAAAAGCGAAGGCAAGCAATACGATACGGATGAGCTGCGAAAGCTGGGACGCCAATTATTGCGTAGTGACAAAACGGTCTTGAATAAACTGGAAATACTCGCTGACGATTTCGAATGTTCAAAAAGAAAAGTGGTGCTGGTAAAAGTATCCCAGGCCTACCACCTGTTTGAAGAGCTGGTGATCTTCTACGGCATCAATGAACTGGCCGACCACTCGACGGAGAATAAGATCGGTTCGTTTGCCGAGGTGAGCAGCGTGATACGGAAATCCGGCGAGCGAAAGAAGTGGTTGAATATCGGCGGGCAGCTGATGCCGGCGGAAGCAGTGGATGAGATCAGGACCAACATTAAG
The DNA here is from genome assembly GCA_021323155.1 of Chitinophagaceae bacterium. GTDB lineage: Bacteria > Bacteroidota > Bacteroidia > Chitinophagales > Chitinophagaceae > JAEZDC01. Next base: position 5,807 of record JAJTCI010000153.1, read on the forward strand.
AAGGGAAAGATCGGTTCCTGGGAGGCGTTACACAATACATATTTCCACCTTGGCGCCAAATACAACTCGCTCAAACAGGAACACGCCATCGCTTCGCTGGTGGAGATTGCCGGTATCGATAAAGAAAACTTCACCCCGCAACAACTGGAGTCGCTGTTCAACATCGCTTTGTCGGTAAAGGAGTGGATGGCCAAAGGCATTTAC
>JAJTCI010000154.1 GCA_021323155.1 Chitinophagaceae bacterium
GAAGACCCAAATGGATAACATGGAAACCAGCAATATGATTAACCACGATAAGATCACCTAAATCTTTTTAGCATGTTTATACCCATTCTTCACCAACCATTGCATCACTTTTTCCCTCTGGTCGCCCTGCACAATGATCTCGCCGTCTTTCGCCGAGCCGCCGGTGCCACAGAAATTCTTTAGTTTCTTCCCAAGTTCCTCCAGGTCGTCATTTGTTCCTGAAAAACCGTCTACGAGGGTTACGGCCTTTCCCGCACGGTGCTTTGTTTCCAGCCGCACTTTCAGTTTTTGTTGGGCAGGCGATAAAGTTTCCTGCGCGCTGTTGTCTTCTTCAAAACGGAAGTTGGGATCTGTACTGTAGACAAACCCACGGGTATCTGGTTTGTTCTTCTTGCTCATACTAAAAATTTAAAGTTCACATCTTGCACATCAATGTATCACCGCCTTTAAACTCAAGTCGAGGCTCCGGGCCTGGTGTATCAATCCGCCCACGCTCACATAGTCCACACCTGAAGCTGCATAGGCTTGAATGGTCTCTAAATTTATCCCGCCACTGGCTTCTGTCTCGAATTCATCGCCAATGATCTTTACGGCTTCACTGCATTGTCCAGGTGTGAAATTATCGAGCATGATCCTGAACACCTTGCCTTTTCCTATGGCGCAGACTTGTTGCACGTCTTCAATACTCCTTGTCTCCACCTCGATCTTCAACCCCGGTTTTTTTTGCTGCACGTATTGATGCGCGTTGTTGATCGCCGCTTCCAGTCCGCCTGCATAATCGATATGGTTATCCTTCAGCATGATCATGTCGTACAATCCAAACCGGTGATTAATGCCACCGCCGATGCGCACGGCTTCTTTTTCCAGCAACCGGAAATTGGGCGTGGTCTTCCGGGTATCCAGCAGCCTGGTCTTAAACCCCTTTAATTCATCACTGTATTGCTTCGTGAGTGTAGCGATGCCGCTCATGCGCTGCATACAGTTCAGCACCAGGCGTTCGCACTTCAGGATCGTGTGGATGGTCGCTTTTACTTCGAAGGCTTTATCACCCCCCTTCATTGCGTCTCCGTCTCTCTTATAGCCCTGGAATTTACAGAACGGGTCGATCAGCTGGAATATCCTTTCCGCCACGGTAACGCCGGCAATGATGCCATCCTGTTTGATCTTGAGTACCGCGGTTCCTTCTTTGTCTTTCGGGATACAACTCAATGTGGAATGGTCGCCGTCGCCCACGTCTTCGGCCAGCGCTTCGGTGACCAGGTGCTGCAACTGTTCGTCAAAGCTTTTCATAATTGCAAGTTACAGCAGCGGATGGCACAAATAAAAAAAGCTTCCGGTTGGAAGCTTTGTATTACGGGTATCCTGTTTTTATTTAGTTGACACGGACGGTGATGATGCTGTATTTACCGCTCTTTTCTTTCAGCATCAGGGTGACATTGTAGCCCGTCTTTGTTTTTGCGCTGAGTTTACCGGTGATGGCCATCAGCCCTCCCATTTCACGCTTGGAAGTAAGATCAAAACCTTTTACATCATACTCGTTAAAGAAAGACTTGAGCTTGATGCCCGCCTGTGTTTTATTGATGTTCTTTATTTCGCTCACGTTGTCCGGGAGTTTCATGTCTATCACCTCGTCAAAATAACCGGAGATCTGCTCAGCATTGGCTGTTTGCAACGCCTTCACGATCTCGTCGGCATCCTGCTTAGGGCTGAAGGCAAACAGCGCTACGCTGAGACCAAACAGAACCAATAACTTTTGCATGTGTAGGATTTTGTGATGTAGTTCGCTAAAAATATGCCACGGCTTGTGCCAGGAGTTAAATTTAGCTTCTTTAAGCAAATTATAAATACTGTAGTTTTAACGCCTTAACAGTTTTGAAATTATCCGCTGGTATGAAAAAAGCTATTTTGGTCATTATGGATGGCTGGGGGCTGGGAAAAGTTAAGACCGCAGACGCCATCCAGAACGCCCATGTACCTTTTGTAACCTCCTTATATTCACAGTATCCCAACACAACATTAACAACCTGCGGTGAGGCGGTGGGGCTTCCTCCCGGCCAGATGGGCAATAGTGAGGTCGGACACCTGAACCTGGGGGCGGGCCGTATCGTCTACCAGGAGCTGCAACGGATCAATGTCGCCATCCGGGAAGGCGAGTTGCAACGCAACTTACCCTTGCTCAATGCCATACGCTATGCTAAATCCAATGGCAAACCTTTGCACCTGCTCGGGCTGGTGAGCGACGGGGGGGTACACTCACATATCAACCACCTCAAGACCATATGTACCGTCTGCCAATCGGAAGGCATGGCAGACGTTTTTATCCATGCTTTTACCGATGGGCGTGATACGGATCCGAAAAGCGGCCTCCGTTTCATCACAGAATTACAGCGTCACCTGAACACAACGGTAGGGAAGATCGCATCGGTAAGCGGAAGATATTACGCGATGGATCGTGATAAGCGATGGGAACGCGTGAAGCTGGCCTATGACGCGTTGGTGAACGGCGTAGGTGAAAAGGCCACCGACGCGATCGCTGCCGTGGAGCAATCGTATCTGGCCGGTACGACAGATGAATTTTTATTGCCAACGATCATTGTGGATGAAGGACAGCAGCCGCTGGCCACCATTGCAGACGGAGACGTAGCGATATGTTTCAATTTCCGTACAGACCGCTGCCGGGAGATCACGCAGGTGCTTACGCAAAAGGATATGCGAGAGTTCAACATGCACCGCCTGAATCTTCATTATACCACGATGACGGAGTATGATAAAACATATACCGGGGTGAACGTTGTCTTCGAAACAGATAACCTGGAACATACGCTGGGACAGGTGCTCGCTGAACATGGAAAATCACAGATCCGCATCGCGGAAACGGAAAAATACCCGCATGTCACCTTCTTCTTTAGCGGTGGAAGAGAAATGGTGTTCGAGGGGGAGAAAAGGATCATGGTGTCATCGCCAAAGGTGCCCACCTACGACCTGCAACCGGAAATGAGCGCGGTAGAACTTACGGATCAGTTAATACCTGAAATTGAAAAAAGGTCGGCGGATTTTATCTGCCTCAATTACGCCAACGCGGATATGGTGGGCCATACCGGTATCTGGTCTGCCGCAGTGAAAGCAGTAGAAACGGTGGACCATTGCGTAAATCGTGTGGTGACGTCGGCGTTAGCGAACGGTTACACGGTTTTTCTCACTGCAGATCACGGCAATGCAGATTATATGATCAATGAAGATGGAACGCCCAACACAGCCCACACACTGAACCCGGTGCCGCTGTTCGTGATCGACAGGGAATGGCGCGGCATTGTGAGAGAAGGCAAGCTGGCCGATATCGCGCCAACGATCCTTGCGACGATGGGTGTACCTATTCCCAGGGAGATGACCGGCGAGGTATTGACCCGGTAAGTGGTGTAGGAAATACCGCTTGTCGTCAAACTCTATTGTGCTGCGGACGCTGATTGCTAATTTTGAACCAAACGTATACCATGAGAATATTGAAAAGGGTATTGATAGTGCTATTGGCCGGGTTTATCATCATCCAGTTCTTCCGCCCGGAAAAGAATAAAGCGCAGGGGCCCTCGAAGAACGACATCAGCACTTTATACGCGGTGCCTGCCGACGTGCATAACATATTGGACAAGGCATGCTATGATTGCCACAGCAATAACACCAGGTATCCCTGGTATGCCGAGATCCAACCGGTAGCCTGGTGGCTGGACGATCACGTGCAGGAAGGAAAATCAGGTGTTAACTACAGCGAGTTTGCCAGTTATGGCCTGCGCAAACAGTACCATAAACTGGAAGAGACGGAAGAAATGATAAAGGAAAAACACATGCCGCTGGATTCCTATCTCTGGCTGCACAAAGACGCTGACCTCACCGATGAAGAACGACAAAAACTGGCGGAATGGTCAGTGGGTGTCCGCCGGCAGATGGAAGCAAAATACCCGATGGACAGCCTGGTGCGAAAGGCAGCTCCAGCAAAGACCCAATGACAGTATGTAAAAAAATAACGGTGCTGTCCTGCATCGGTGCTTTAGTGTTCCCCGTGTGGATTGCTGTATGCTTACAGGTGCAAACGGTCATCGTCCGGCACGAAATGTTAGAAGCGCTGGAGAAAGAACAACTGGTAACCCTTCGTTTAGCGCCTTCTGAAATTAATTGGTATAAACAGGATAAAGAACTGCAGGTAGGGGATGAGTTATTTGATGTGAAGGCTATCACTCTTACAGAGGGCACCTGGGTGGTCACCGGCTTATTCGACAAGAAAGAAAAAGCGCTGAAGAAACAGGTGGAAGATCTCGCCAGGAAGAACGAGACGGAAGGATCCGGCTTGTCGCGCTGGTTGCAACAATTATATCACGCGCCCGTCATCCTGCATTTGACCATCCCGGAGACGGCAACTATACAATCGAAATATACTTATGATATGCAACTCGCCGACTCATTCCGGCCTGTTGAGGGTCCCCCGCCCAAGTGCTCACCAGTGACGGTGTAAACTTCTCTTCAATTCAAAAATCACACTGATGAAACTGATGTTTTTGTTGGTGCTTGCTGTTGTATCTATGCGGTCATTCCCGCAGGATACGTTGCGAGCAGGCACCGATAGTATCGCGGGTGTAATCGTTTACGCGAACAAGTTCCCTGAAAATTCCAAACGGATCTCCCAGGCCATTAAAGTGATCCGGGACAAGCCCACGCTCAACTTTCAACCCAATACGGGAGACATCCTGATCAATACCGGTAGTTTGTTCGTGCAGAAAAGCCAGCAGGGAGGGGGTAGCCCTTCCATACGTGGCTTCGAGGCGAGCCGCATCGTTTTGATGGTGGACGGCGTGCGGATGAATAATGCTATTTATCGCGCCGGTCACTTGCAGAACATTATCACGGTTGATAATACCGTGCTCGACCGCGTGGAGGTACTGTACGGTCCTTCGTCAACCCTGTATGGCAGCGATGCGATGGGTGGCGTAGTGAATCTTTATACCACCAATCCTAAGTTGTCTGACAACAGCGCCAACGTGATATTGCGGTATGCCACGGCAATCGAGGAAGCAAAGGCGCATGCCGATGTAAACTTCGGCGGAAAACAATGGGCGTCGCTTACCTCCTTCACATACGGATCGTTTGGTGATATCAGGCAGGGAAAGCAAAGGGATCCAAAGTACCCCGGTTTCGGGCAAAAGATATATATCGTTGAACGGGTAGGAAGTACTGACAGCGCTTTTATCAACCCGGATCCCGATAAGCAAAGCCCTTCCGGCTATAACCAGTGGGATATACTGCAAAAGATACGGTTCCAGCCAAAGGAGAACATGACACATATGCTGAACCTTCAATTCTCCAACTCCGCCGACGTGCCACGGTATGACAGGCTCTCCGAGGTGTCGGGTGGTGTTCCTGTTTTTGCCGAATGGTATTACGGGCCGCAGGTGAGGAATATGGCGGGGTATGAATTCAACGCTGCAAAACTCGCCGGCTTTTTCAGGGAGATAAAACTCAATGCGAGTTTCCAGGACATAGAAGAAAGCAGGATCAATCGCAGGTTCAGGAACAACAACCGGAGTTACAACCGGGAGCGGGTGAACGTGTTCGGCGTGAACCTGGATGCCAAGCACTATTCCGGTAAGAATGAATTGCATTTTGGCGTGGAGTCGTATACCAATTTTGTCCGCTCCACCGCCGAACGAAGAAATATCGTTACCGGTGTTAGCAGCAAAATACAGACGCGCTATTCCGACGGCCCGACGAAGATGGCCTACAACGCCGCATATGCTCAGCACACGCTTAAGATCAGTGATAAGTGGACATTGAACGATGGACTGCGGCTTAACCACGTGCTATTGGATGCGATCTTTGTAGACACTTCCATACTGCACCTTCCTTTTACCCGTGCGAGACAGGCCAACCTGGCTGTAACGGGCAACGTGGGACTGGTGTATGCGAGCGCGCGGAACCTGAAGGTGGCCATGTTGTT
>JAJTCI010000155.1 GCA_021323155.1 Chitinophagaceae bacterium
TTGATGCGATGTTCTGGTTCCTGTTGTCTCTGGAACCTCGGGTTGAATCTTCCCCCTCCTCTGAACGGTACTGCCATTAAGTGTTGTTTAGTGAATAATCATTTTTAGGTGTGAAAAGTCAAAAGTGAAAGGTGAAAACAGAAACGCGCGCCCTTGACTTTTAAATTTAGTTACCAGCTTTAATTTTTTAAAAATAGTCTATTCTCCCGATTTGCGTTCCCGGATTTCTCCCGTGATCATGTTAATAAATTCTGTAACGTCCTGGACGCCGATGTCGCCCTTACCCTGGCGCCGGAGGGCCAGTTTCTGTTCAGACATTTCCTTCTCCCCGATGACGGCCATGTACGGCACTTTAGCGATCTCGGCTTCCCGGATCTTCTTGCCGATCTTTTCGTTACGCTCGTCGACCTCCACCCTTACACCCGCTTTTCGTAACTGCTGCTGGACTTCTTTACAATAAGGGATGAATTTCTCGCTGATTGGGAGCATCTTTACCTGCAGCGGTGCCAACCATACCGGGAATTTACCGGCGTAGTGTTCCAGCAGGAAACCTATGAAGCGCTCATGGGTACCTAAGGGAGCCCGGTGAATGATCAGGGGGGTATCTGAATTGTTCTCCGCCGTGGTATATTCGAGTTTAAAGCTGCGGCCCTGCGCGAAATCTACCTGGTTGGTGGCCAGCGTGAACTCCCTGCCTATGACGCTCCAGATCTGTACATCGATCTTAGGGCCGTAGAACGCGCCTTCATCGGGCACCTCGATGAAAGGAATGCCGGCTTCGGTCATTACTTCACGAACCATTTGCTCAGTCTCCAGCCATAGTTCCGGCTCGTTGACGTATTTCACCCCGAGCTTTTCTTTAGAATGGAGTGACAGGCGCATGACGTATTTATCGATACCGAATATTTTGAAATACTTGATGTACATGTCGTTCACTGCTTTGAACTCCGCAGCGAACTGTTCTTTCGTGCAATAGATGTGGGCGTCGTTCATATGCAGGCAACGCACGCGCATCAGCCCGAATAATTCACCGCTTTGTTCGTAGCGATATACTGTGCCGTATTCGGCCACGCGGTAAGGAAGGTCGCGGTAGCTCTTTGGTTCCGCCGCGAATATCTTGTGGTGGTGCGGGCAGTTCATCGCACGGAGGTAGTAAGTCTCCCCTTCCATCTCCATCGGAGGATACATGCTGTCCTTGTAATACGGCAGGTGACCGCTGGTGAGGTAAAGGTTTTCCTTGGCGATGTGCGGAGTGACCACCCTTTTGTACCCGGCTTCGTCCTCGGTTTCTTTCGCCAGCTTTTCCAGTTCTTCGATGATGATGGTGCCGTTGGGCAGCCACATAATGAGGCCCTGGCCTACATCATCATCCATGGTGTAAATACTGAGCTCTTTGCCGAGCTTTCGGTGGTCGCGTTTTTTTGCTTCCTCCAGCATGTGCAGGTATTCATCCAGTTCTTTTTGATTGGGAAAAGTAACGCCGTACACCCTGGTTAGCTGCTTGTTCTTTTCATCGCCTTTCCAGTAAGCGCCGGCGATGCTCATCAATTTGATGGCCTTGATAAAACCGGTATGCGGGATGTGGGGACCGCGGCAGAGATCAGTGAAGCCACCCTGTGTATAAAAAGTGATCTCGCCATCCGCGAGGTTCTGTAACAGGTCGAGTTTATATTCATCGCCTTTCTCCTCAAAATATCGCAGTGCTTCCGCTTTGGAGATCTCTTTCCGCTGGTAGGTGTTGGACTGCTTCGCAAGTTCGTTCATTTTCTTTTCGAGCAGCCGGAGGTCGTCTTCGGTGAGTTGTTTACCACCAAGGTCCATATCGTAGTAAAAACCACGATCGATTGCTGGTCCAACCCAGAATTTCACTCCAGGGAACATCGCTTCTACCGCTTCGGCCATCAGGTGGGCGGACGAATGCCAGAAAGTGGACTTGCCCTCGGTATCGTCCCAGGTGACCAATTTGAGTGTTGCATCATTCTGCAGGGGCCTGGTCGCATCCCACACGTCGCCGTTAACATTGGCCGCCAGCACTTTCCTGGCCAGCCCTTCGCTGATGCTTTTCGCGATGTCCAAAGCGGAAACTCCTGCTTCATACTGTCTTACCGCGCCATCCGGGAACTGAATATTGATCATAAAATTGTCTCCTTAAAAAGGATGGCAAAAGTAGCGAAAGCGGGGGATAAAAAGCTTATAACCATTGGTAAACCTTAACGCTTCTTTATCAGCATGTGCTATCTTGCGTGGGTAGATTTGCATCGATGATGTTGAGATATACCTGTTTCTTCTTTTTACTACTTATATCCACCGTGTCTTTTTCGCAACCACCGAAGAAGAACACTACGGCTTTACCCCAGAACGGAACACAGGCAAACATCACAGGAGTATGGCGTGGCTTCTTTACTTCCGGATCGGGCTTCTTCCAGGAAAAATATAAATACGAGGTCCAGATCGGGCAGCTCACCAACAACGGTATCAAGGGAGTCACTTATTCGTACAAGACCACCGTGTTTTACGGAAAGGCCAGCCTGGCGGGTATGTATACTCCTACCACCAAGAACCTAGTGCTGAAAGAAACGAAACTGGTAGAGGTGAAAATGGCTGGTGGCGAAGCTTGTCTTATGACCTGTTACCTGGAGTATAGTAAGGTAGGCAACGTAGAGGTCCTGGAAGGCACATTCACGAGTGTGAACGTGAACAATAATAATTCCGACTGTGGCGGTGGACGGGTTTACCTGGAGAAGGTGCCTGAGAGCGATTTTTATAAAGAAGACTTCGTAAAGGAATACGAAAAGAAGAAGGCGACCCCGCCTGCTACCGTTCCCAAAACCGATAAGCCCGTTGTGAAGACGACGCCGAAGCCGAAGGTGGACCCGCCGGTGAAATCGAACATCAAGAAAGATACGGTACGTTCCACGCGGCCCCCGATCGTGAAAAAGGATGAGCCCAAGAAGATCAATACCGATGGCATCAAGCCGCCGGTGAGCGATCCGAAAAAGCCGATACCGAAAGAGTTGAAGGAGCGCGAGAACAAGCTGGCGAAGATCATACAGGCGGAGGGAGACGAGATAGTAATTGAATTATACGACAATGGCCAGATCGATGACGATACAGTAACGATCTACCATAACAACCAGGCAGTGGCGTGGAAGAAGCGCCTGTGCCACCAACCGATCACGATTAAGATCAAGGTAGACCCGGCAAAGCCAAGGAATGAGTTTATAATGGTAGCCGACAACCTCGGCAGGATACCACCCAACACGGCCTTAATGGTCATCTCGGTGGGTAAACAACGGCATGAACTGTTCGTGACCTCAACCGAGCAGAAGAACGCGATGGTTATTATCGAGTGCAAACTGCCGACTAGGGAGACGAAGTAGGGCAGGTTACAGGTTGCAGGTTACAGGTTGCAGGTTGCAAGTTGCAGGTTGCACCGGCCCGACTGGGTCGTTCAGGCAGGGGTTACAAGTTACTGGTTTCAAGGTCCAAGTTAGAGGTACTCGTCTTGGTCGTCGCCATTGTCATCGGTTTCGTCGAAGTCATCCTCCGTGATGTCGCCGATTTCCGGTTCGGATTCTACTGAAGTTTCGTCAAAGTCCTCATCTTCCGCAGCCTCTTCAGCCAGTTCCTCATCATCAAAACCTTTTTCTTCAATGTCCTGGTCGATGTCGTCCTTCAGGACATCCTCGTCCGTGTTCTTATTATTTTTTGGATCCAGCATATAAATCGATTTTAGTGTGTGCAGTACAAAGGGTCAATTTCTGCGCCACAAACATTGACAAGGTGTTACCAATGCTTTGACGTTGTTTTAGCAAAAGCAGCAATAGATTTGTGTCGTCATCCCTCCCCCACTTTTCCAAAACCAATGCTTAGAAACAGATTAACCGGCCGTGAGGCTGGTGTACGATTTTTTGCAAAGCCATAGGGAGATTTCCCTAAACTACCCTTGTTTTTACAGGGGTTTTTTGTTTGGGATCTCCACTGCCTGCGAATAAGAAACCTGCCTGCCGGCAGGCAGGTAAGAAACACTAAATAAGAAATCAGGAATTTAGGATTACAGCGCCCCGGCGTGAATCGGTCAGAATACGAGGTCTTCATAGGCAGCCTGCAATTCATTATAAGCATGCTGGTCTTTGGCCTCTTTCGCAGCGGTCATGCCTTTTTCATACCATTGGATGGCGAGTTCCGTTTCGCCGGCGCGTTCCAACAGTTTACCAAGGTGGTAATAGGAGCCGATATAATCAGGCGAAGCGGCGAGGATCTCTTCAAAAAGCTGGCGGGCGGAAGCGTCATCATTCATCTTGATGTATTCCAGCGCGAGGGCATGGCGAAGGAAGTTGTCGTTCGGGGTAGCATTAAGGAATTCCCGGAGTTTGAGGATGCGGTCCATGGCTGTAAAGCTACGGAGCCAGCGGAATAAGGAATAAGAAACACAGAATAAGAAATGAGAAAGGGAGATCGTGATCGTTCAGCAGGTTCCGGCCTGGTAGTAAGGCTGGATGGTAGTTTCGACTCTCCCGGTGTGGTAGTCACCCTGCGGGTGAGGGAGTACCGGGTGTGCTTTGTGTCCAATATAAAACTCGCTTATATTTGCGTCGCTAGTTGCATAAACAACTAGTTTGGAACATGAAGATCTTAGTTTGTATATCGAAAACACCGGATACCACTTCGCGTATCGCATTTAAAGACGGCAACACGAAATTTGACGAGGCCGGGGTGCAGTGGATCATCAATCCATACGACGAATGGTATGCCCTGGTACGTGCAATCGAACTCAAAGAAAAAGACGCTTCGGCTGTATTGCACCTGGTGACAGTTGGCGGTACGGACGCGGAACCGATCATCCGGAAAGCCCTGGCGCTGGGCGGTGACGAAGCCATCCGGGTGAATGCGCAGAGCGATGACCGTTATTTTATCGCCGCACAGATCGCCGAGGTGGCGAAGCAAGGCGGTTACGACCTGGTATTTACCGGCAAAGAAACCATCGATTTCAATAGTTCGTCTGTAGGCGGTATGGTAGCGGAGCTACTGGACATGCCTTATATTTCTCTTGCTACGAAATTTGAATTGAACGGTACGACGGCTACCATTAACCGCGAGATCGAAGGTGGTGAAGAAGTGAACGAGGTGACCCTTCCCGTGGTGATCAGTTGCCAGAAGGGCGTAGCCGAACAACGCATCCCGAATATGCGCGGCATCATGGCGGCCAGGACGAAGCCTTTGAAGGTGTTGGAGCCTGCAGCCGTCGACGCGCTGACCAGCGTGGTGAGCTATGAAACGCCGCCGCCGAAGGCAGGGGTTAAACTGGTTGACCCGGAGAATGTGGCGGAGTTGGTGCGGTTGTTACATGAGGAGGCGAAAGCCATCTAAGAATTTGGGATTTGATGTTTGCAGTTTGAAATCACGTCAGCTTCAGAATCATTTCTCAGCAAGGGTGCATTGAAAAAATAAACCGGATTGAGCTTTTGGAATTTCAAATCTCAAACCTCAAATTTCAAATTGTATGGTTTTAGTTTTTATTGATCATAGTGACGGACATATCAAGAAATCGTCTTTAGAGGCCATGACCTATGGTAGTGACCTAGCAAAACAGATGGGTACGGGTGCTGAAGGCTTGTTGCTGGGTACCGTGAACGACGACCTAGCCGCATTGGGTAAATATGGAATTACGAAAGTGCACCAGGTGAATAATGAAAGTTTGAATAACCTGGACGCACAGGTGTATGCGAAAGCGATCGCTGAGGCGGTTACGTCAACAAGCGCGAAAGTGATCGTGTTCTCTCATAACCAGAATGGTCGTGCAGTAGCAGCAAGGGTGGGCGCGAGACTGAAGGCAGGGGTGGTGACTGGGGCGGTGGCGCTACCGAAGACAGACGATGGATTCGTGGTCAAGAAATCAGTTTTCTCCGCCAAGGCTTTTGCGCACGTGAAGATCAGCAGCGATATCAAGGTAATTTCGCTCAACCCGAATAGTTATAAG
>JAJTCI010000156.1 GCA_021323155.1 Chitinophagaceae bacterium
CTGATGACGATGGCTTTCCATAATGGGAGTCCTTTGAAGCGCAGGTGCCAGTACCAGGCGATGGTCATGAAGACGTTGGAGGCGATGAGGAGCAGGATGGTTCTCATGCGGCTAAGCTAACAGAAAAACAAATCAACAGGCCAGCCAGTGGGCGAAACAAGCAGATGTAACCATTCAGAGATCGTACTTCGGCTTACGCGGCTTTTTCCTGGCCCCCTCCTGCTCTTCCAATAAAGCCACGGGGGTTGGATTGCTGGTGATGGAATGCGCAACGAAATATAAGACCAAAAGTATCGCCAGAGACCCGAGAACTTCGCCGAAAGATATCCAGTAACCGAGCACATCATATGCCTGGGCTTTGGAAGGATCGGAAGCCTCGTAGATGACTTGAGTTGACTCCCCTTCTTTGTGCAGGAATGAATAAGGTATCGATGCGTAGTGGGTGGAGTCGCCAACGGTAAATTGCACCGCCAATTTTTCAGCCTTCTTTACAACGGACCCTTGCGCACGTTCACTGTCGAAATAGTCCGGCTGGCGGGTGAATAATACATAGCAGCCAAAGCAAACGATATACAGTATGATGAGAATGAGTCGCAGGTTGCAAATGTAGAAACAAAAAGTCCCGCCAAAAAGCGGGACTTTGAATTAATGGTATAAATGGATGGATTAGTTGAGACTTCGGAAATCTACCGGTACCAGTTTGCTTACTCCAGGCTCCTGCATCGTCACACCATAGATCACATCAACGGCGCCCATGGTCATTTTATTGTGTGTAACAATGATGAACTGGGAGTTCTCGCTGAACTGTTTGATCATATTGGTGAACTTACCTACGTTGGCATCGTCCAGCGGCGCGTCCACCTCGTCGAGGATACAGAACGGTGCCGGCTTGATGAGGTAGATGGCGAACAACAATGCTGTTGCCGTGAGTGTTTTCTCTCCACCGCTCAACTGCGTGATCGATGAAGGACGTTTACCCTTGGGCTTCGCGACGATGTCGATACCGGTTTCCGCGAGGTTCTCCGGATTCTCCAGGATCATATCCGCGGTATCTTCATCGGTGAAGAGTGCCTTGAACACTTTCTGGAAGTTCTCCCGCACTTTATTGAACGTATCGAGGAACTGCTGGTTTGCAGTTGCTTCTACTTCCTGGATGGTCTGCAGCAGGCTTTCCTTCGCGGACACGAGGTCGTTCTTTTGTTCAAGGATGAACTCGTAACGCTTCTTCATTTCCTGGAAGGCTTCGATAGCTGTAGGGTTGACTTCTCCCATGTTCTCCAGGCGCTTCTTCATCCTGTCGGAGCTGGCCTGTAGTTCTTCCAGTGTTGAATCCGTGGTGCGTGCCTGGTCCAGTATCTCATCCAGCTCTACTTTGAATTCAACGCTGAGGCGCTCTTTCATACCGGCGAGTTGCAGCTTCAGCTCGTTGAGCCTGTCTTTTATTTCAGACAAGAGGTGGTCGATCATTTCGCGGCTCTTCACCTTATGGCGGAGCTCGCTTTCCTTTTCCTGGAGCGCGTTGCGCAGGTTGTAATATGCCTGGTCCGCTTCGTTGAGTTTTTGCTCTTCCTCGTCTTTCTTCCGCATCATATCCAGCAATCCTTCTTCAGCCGCTGACAGCGCTTCTTCAGAGCCTGTGATCGCGTCCGCGGCTTCGCTGAGTTGCGTGGTATTGGTCTGGATCTGCGTATGCAGGTCGTTCAGCTGGTTCTGCTTGAACACCAATTCCTGCTTCAGGGAGGTGATCTTGCTTTGCTGCACCGTCAACTGCAGGTTACTTTCATTGAACTGGGCGGTAGCGAAATTGTATTCCTGCTCGGCGAGCTGGTATTCGTTTTCTACAACAGAGAGTGATTGCGTGGTGTCCTGCAACTTAATGTTGAGAGACTGCAATTCTTCCCTGGTAGAAGCGATCGCATCATTCTCATCCTGCAATCTGCCAGCGATATCAGCCAATCTCTGGGCCGCATTCTGTTGCGCTGCCTGGATGTTCTCCATTTTATTCTTAGCAGCAAACGCCTGGTTGGTTAGCTGGTTGATCTCCGTTTCCGTCTGCCTGATCGCGTGCTCTTTCAACTGCTCGTTGAAACCGATGACTTCATTGTGGCGGCTCTGTATCTCCGCTTTCAGTGACATCACCACTGCTTCCTGCGCGACAATCTCTTCGTGCAACTTCTCCAGGTTCTTCGCACGACTGACCCAGCAGGTACTGCGCGAGGTTCCGGTATTTTTCATCCACCTCTATCACGTCCATCGCTTTGATGGTATCGAAAGGCTGGTGTGTTTCGGAAGCCTGGAAATTATTGACCCTGTCGAGCATGAAGAAATTGGCCTTGCCTTTCTGGTTGGCGTCGAGCAGGTGCACTGCCTGCAGGCCTTCCTGCATGTCGTTCACCACGTAATAGTTCAGGTAGGGTTCAAGCACATTCTCCACGGCCGCACGGTATTCTTCCTTTACGTAGATTATGTCGGAGAGAATGGGCGCGTGGTGATTCCAATTGGGATTGTTGTGCAGGAACTTGACGCTCTCCGGGTAGCCTTCCATCGAGTCGATGAGGCTCTTTAAGAGGTCGTGTTCGTTGCGCTTGGAATCGAGTTTGCGGTTTTCTTCCGCTAATTTATTTCTTAAGATCTCCAGGGCGGACTGAGTTTCGAGGATCTGTTCTTTGGTCCTTTCGTGTTGCTCCTGCAATTGCTGGAGGTCGATGCGTTTCGTGTCGAGCGCTTCTTCCTTATCTTTTAATTCAGTCTCGAGCTGGCGGAGCTGGTATTCCCGGTTCTGCTGTTCTTCGGTGAGCTGCACCTGCGCACGCTGGAGGTTCTGGATAGATGTATCCGCTACAGCTACTTTCTTTTCCGCGTCGAACTGGCTGCGCTGGATCTGCTGGTATTGCGCGCGCAATGTATCCACGCCGCCTCGCTTCTCGTCGTAGTTGCGGCGCTTGTCTTCCACTTCCATCTTCACTGACTCCACCTTATCGGCTAGTTCGGCGAGTTTGGCGTCTTCTTCTCCCACCTGCATCTGTGTGTATTCGATAGAATCGCCGATGGTCTTGAGTTGTCCTTCCGC
This sequence comes from Chitinophagaceae bacterium, assembly GCA_021323155.1. Classification (GTDB taxonomy): domain Bacteria; phylum Bacteroidota; class Bacteroidia; order Chitinophagales; family Chitinophagaceae; genus JAEZDC01. The sequence continues at coordinate 3,071 of JAJTCI010000156.1, forward strand.
GCGGTCCAGGAATTCCTTTAATGACGTTTCCTTCTCTCTCAGGTATTGAAGTTTCTGGGTGGCCAGATTCTTCTCATTCTCTTTTGTGCGCAGTGCCTGCACGAGGTCGTTGAACTCATGCTGCTGTGATTGCAACGCGCGCTCTTTCTCGATGAAGCCAACTTTCTCCTGCTCGATCGCCGCCTCTTCAGTAGCGATCTCAGCTTCCAGCTGCACTTTCTTATCGGTCTCGGTCTCCTGCTGTTCGTTCAACTCCTTATAGGTGATGTTGAAACCTTCCAGGGCGGCCTTCGCGAGTTCTACGGAGATCTCTTTGTAGTCTTTCTTGATCTCGTAGTACTTCTCCGCTTTCTTCGCCTGGTTCTCGAGGGTCTTCAACTGGTTGTTGATCTCGAATAAGAGATCCTCGATCCGGTTGAGGTCCTGCTCGGTGGCATCCAGTTTATTCTTCGCTTCTTTCTTACGTGTTTTATAGATGGTGATGCCGGCGGCCTGTTCCAGCATCCGCCTCCGGCTGTTCTCTTTGTCTTTGATGATGTCGTCCACCATTCCCAGCTCGATGATGGCGTAGCTGTCGTTGGACACGCCTGTATCAAGGAAAAGGTTGTGGATGTCTTTCAGGCGGCACTGTACATCGTTGAGGCGATATTCGCTTTCGCCGTTCTTGTAGAAACGCCGCGTTACGGTTACCGTGCTGAATTCAGTCGGCAGCAGGTTCCTTGTATTCTCAAATGTGAGGGTTACTTCCGCGAGGCCACTGGCACTACGGGTCTTGCTCCCGTTAAAAACGAGTGCTTCAAGGTTCTCAGATCTTAACGCGGATATTTTCTGTTCACCGATCACCCAGCGTATGGAGTCGATGATGTTGCTTTTGCCACATCCGTTGGGCCCGATGATTCCAGTGATGCCTTCGTCAAAACTGACGATCGTTTTGTCGGCAAAGCTCTTAAAGCCTTTGATCTCTAATGACTTAAGTCTCATAAGCGAGAGTGTGTCTTTTCAAGGTGTACTAATTCTTCCATTCCGTATAACACAACGAACATAAACTAAAACGTTCCAAACCGAAATCACAGTTTGTTCACTTGTTAATAAGCGGTGGAAATAAAAAGAAGAACAAAGGTAAAGTTGTTGATTGCCAAGGGGTGGTAAGGAATAGTGAAAGTTTATTAGCCCCTGATTCGCCCGTAATGCAGGGAACGCGAATGACACTGGGGTGGCGGATCAAGGCGATGCCTTGCCTAGGAGAAACAGCCCACAAAAGTGCAGACTGATCACTCAGCCTGCACTGCACTTTAAATAGGAAACTGGACTCAAGACAACAGCTATCTCCTGATGCCTCTCGCGAATACCTCCTGGATCACGAAATCGCTTTCCTGCGAATCGGCGCCCATCCCTGACAATTCGTAAGGGCCGGAAAAGAGCGACGCGAAAAACCCGGGAGTAGATTTTCTTAGTTTTCTTATGGCTTCATCTGACATGACCACGAGGCTGTCTTCTTCAGGAGCGGCACCGATGCCGCAGATCTCGTAACCTTCGGGGATGTTGTTTGTAGTATAATTCTGTTTCATAAGGGATGCGTTTATGCTGCAAATGTGGCGCGCCGAAGATGTCCGAAAAATGACCGTAGTCAGCGGGAAGGATGATTTTGAGGGGGGCAATGGGCAATGGTGAATGGTGACCATCGTGAATGGTGTACAGTCACCCTCCGGGTGAGCGGACACCGGGGTCATTGCATACATTTGCGGCCTGCAGAATTATTACAAAATACTCGACCTGGACTTCAACGCTACGCTGGCGGAAGTGAAGAAAGCGTACAGGAGGCTGGCCCTGCAATATCATCCCGACAAAACCGATAACGAATTGCTGAAGGCGAAATTCGCCGAAGTGAAAGAGGCTTACGAAGTATTGTCACACCCCCAGCGGCGTAAAGCATATGACCTGCGGTTTGATAATTTCTCATACAAAAAAGAAGCATCACTCACCCCCTACCAATTATTGCAAAAAGTAAAAGCGTTGCAGGTCAAGAAAGACAAGCTGGACCCGCACCGCATCGACCTGGACCGCCTTGAGTTTGAAATAACAGAGTTATTGACTGAGAAGAATATCGCGACGCTCAGCGTGACGGAAGACAAGGGAATCGTACAGCAATTGATCGTTGGTGTCCTTGAAGTTGCGAAGCCGTTATCAACCGGGCAATTCAAACCGCTGGCAGCACAGCTGGCACCACTGGCCGATGATGCGACGCTTAAACAAATGCAGCAGGCAATGTTGGCCCATAGCCGGGAGCGGCGATGGGATGATTACAAATTAGTGGTGGCGATCATCGTGGGGATCGTGCTATGCGTGATGATCTTTATGCTTGCCCGGATGTGAATTGCACCCGCCTGACTACGTCATTCGGGCAGGGGTTGCAAGTTCCAGGATACAAGTTGCAGGGCACAGGTCAATAGCCCTGGAAACGCTTTCCAAAGACAAGGACGTTGGCGCGACCGCTGAATACATTACCCGTGGTCCGGTACTTGAATTCGATGCGGGAGATGGCCTTGCCTTCGGTGGCGAGATCGATGACGCGACTGGACTGGTCAGGCGCGATCACCGCGTCTATTGCTGGTGAGAGTTTGTCGCCATTCTGGAATATTACATTCAATTCATTCAGCCGTATCTCGTGACCCTCCACTTTAAACTGGAGGGCGGTGTAGGTGCTGTTATTGCGGACCTCGATGACGTCCTTATCGCGTACGAAATTCACTTTCTGTTCGCCCAGGAGGTCCCAACCTTCTTCAAGACCGATGCTCCTGCGGGCGGGTCCGCAGGCAACCAGGATGGCACCCAAAATAAGGATGCCGGTGATCATGATATTTTTCATGATCGTTGGGCAACAAAGTTCGTACCTGTTTGAGAGGTAGCAGGTTCCAGGCGGCAGGTCACAAGCGGATTGCCAGATGACAGGTTGCAGGTTTATTCACCTTCGCTTTCGCCGGGGTAGAGGAAAGGATATTTGAAATCCGTTGGCGGGTTGAAGGTTTCCTTGATCGTCCGGGCGCTGAGCCAGCGGTAGAGGTTAATCATGCTGCCGGCCTTATCATTAGTGCCACTGGCGCGCGCACCACCGAATGGCTGCTGCCCTACCACCGCACCGGTGGGCTTGTCGTTGATGTAGAAATTGCCCGCCGCGTGGCGCAGCCGTTCTGTTGCCAGTTCCACCGCGGCCCTGTCCTGGGAGATCACCGCGCCGGTGAGCGCGTAAGGGGACGTGGTATCCACCAGTTCCAACGCTTTTTCGAAACCGTTGGCGGGGTAAACGTAGATGGTGAGTACCGGTCCAAAGATCTCCTCGCACATGGAGGCGTATTTCGGGTTCTTCGCTTCGATCACCGTAGGTTGCACAAAGTAACCTTGTTTCTTATCGCATTTTCCACCGACCAATATTTCCGCTTTCGGGTCTTTCTTCGCCGCGTCGATGTAGCGTTTGATGTTTTCGAAACTCTTCTCGTCGATCACCGCGTTGACGAAATTGCCAAAGTCTTCCACGGTACCCATCTTAAAACTCTTGATGCCGGCGACCAGTTTTTTCTTCACTTCCTCCGCTATGTTGGAAGGAATGTAAGCGCGGGAGGCAGCAGAACATTTTTGTCCCTGGTATTCGAATGCACCGCGCAATAAAGCCGTAGCCACCACATCGGGGTCGGCAGATTTGTGCGCGATCACGAAGTCCTTACCGCCCGTTTCACCAACGATGCGTGGATAAGAGCGATACTTTCCAACGTTTTCCCCTATCGTCCTCCACATCTGGTTGAATACGCCGGTTGAACCCGTGAAGTGGACACCGGCGAATTCGCGGTGGTTCATGCAGACACGACCGATAGTGGGCCCGTCAACATAGATCAGGTTGATGACGCCATCCGGAAGGCCGGCCTCTCTCAATACGCGCATTATCATCTGCGCGGAATATACCTGTGTGTTGGCCGGCTTCCATACCACCACGTTGCCGCACATCGCCGCAGAGGTTGGCAGGTTGCCCGCGATAGCGGTGAAGTTGAACGGTGTTACCGCCAGGACAAATCCTTCAAGCGGACGCCATTCCATGCGGTTGTGCATGCCCGGTCCACTGACAGGTTGTTGTTTGTATATCTCGCTTAAGAAATGAACGTTGAAGCGTAAGAAGTCAATGAGTTCGCAAGCCGAATCGATCTCGGCCTGGAAAGCGTTCTTACTCTGGCCAAGCATGGTAGCGCCGTTCATGTACATGCGGTACTTGCCTGCCATAAGGTCGGCCGCGCGCAGAAAGATATTGGCCCTGGTCTCCCAGTTCATGGCAGCCCAGCTCTCTTTGGCAGCCAACGCCGCGTCTATCGCCTGGGTGACGTGCTTCTCCTCGCCCGCGTGGAAATAGCCGAGGGTATGGCTGATCTCGTGCGGCGGATGGATGGCCACTTTTTTATTGGTGCGTACTTCCTTTCCCCCGATATACATCGGTATATCCGCTTCCTCTTTTTTCAATTCCTTCAAAGTCTTTTTCAACGCGGCTCTTTCGGCGGTACCCGGACCATAAGTGAGCACAGGCTCGTTGGCCGGCAAAGGATAAGAAAAGTAACCAAGGTTCATACGAATAGTTTAGAGTGCGCAATTTAATGCATTTATCAAGGCTCTTTTCCTGTTCGTGTAAGAAGATGTAAGAAGAGGGTGGAATTATTCCTGTTTATGTCACTTCATGTAAGAAGATGTTCGTTCGTGTAAGAAGATGCCAGTTTATGTCAGTTCATGTAAGAAGATGTAAGAAGATGCACGGTTTGGGGGGATGTGGATAAGTCGAGTAACATCGAGTCAAGTACGGGGCAAGTATGAGGGAAGTATGAGGCAGGTTACAGGGAGGCAGGTTACAGGGAGGTAGGTTACAGGGAGGTAGGTTACAGGGAGGCAGGAAGAGGCAGGTTGCAG
>JAJTCI010000157.1 GCA_021323155.1 Chitinophagaceae bacterium
CGGGATTGGTTTTATGGATTTTCTTTAACAGGTGCATCCTATAAGCAACAAGCGCTTTGTTACTTAACCTTATTGGAATGATGGGGCCGTTCCGCGGTACATCTCAAACAAAAACTACCGTTATGAAACCTGATGTAATCCTGCAAAGCGACATGTTAGACATCCTGTTCGAGAACAGGAACAAAGCTTACGGCGCTTACGCACTCCGGAAAAATTATGACAACCGCCTCCTTATGGCACTCGGCGGTACCTGCCTCCTGGTAGGATTAATGGTGTTGTTTCAAAGCATTCAATGGGATTCCACTGCGGATATTGATCCGGTGATCCCTGAATACAAGTTTACTCCAGTGACCTTGCCTGCGGAAGAGAAGCCTAAAGTAAAGCCCGCGGAGCAAAAGGCAAGTGCACAGAAAAAAGAGCGCACGATCACCAATTCTGCGCCCGTGATCAAACCCAACGTAGAGACAAATGTGCCTACTACGGAGGATGCGGACAAAAACCGCATCGGCACCGCTCCCTCTGACGGCGACGACCCGGACGGGCGCATCCAACCCCCTCCTGGTGACGGCCCAGAGACAACCGGGCCACCTACTGCCCCTCCAGCTTTTGACACTACAACGATCCGTCAGTTGGTGGATGTTCAGCCCGCGTTTATTGGCGATTTCAACCGGTATATGCTAAGGAACCTGCGTCAACCCAGCGACCTGGAAGAAGGACAACGCATCCAGGTGCGGGTGAGATTCGTGGTGACACGGGAAGGCGACATCAATGACGTGCAGGTCGTACAAAGCGGACGCCCTGATCTCGACCAGGAAGTACTGCGCGTGGTGAAAAGAATGCCGCGCTGGAAGCCAGCGATGCAGAGTGGCAGGAACGTGCCCGTATATTTTAATCTGCCGGTGGTGTTCGTGAATGAAGGTGAATAAAGAAAATAAGTATATTGCCTGCCCTCTGAAAAGGGGCCAGGTAAACTTGTTGCAAATCGTTGAGATGCAGAATGAATTAAGAGAAAGGAACCGGAGAAACATAGCCAACATGCGTATGGCAAAAGACATTACCATGGCCGTCCTGATCCTGGGTGTCGCGGTGATCCTGTTCCTGGCACCCCGGCTAGGCTTGCTGGAACATGTAAGCGATGGCTTCCGGATCGTTTTAGGCTGCTTATTTGCATTGTATGGTTCTTTCAGGTTGTACAGGGGAATAAAGCGGGATTATTGATATGAGGAGGTGTATAGCGGCTATTGCCGCGTTTATCGTTGTTTCCTGGGTCGGCGCCTGTAATGAGCAACCGGCTGACGACAACCGGGAAACTCAGATAAAGGGAACAATTAACATAAGCGTGGATGAGACCTTTAAACCCGTCATAGCGGAGCAAATCAAAGTGTACGAAGCAACTTATCCTGAAGCAAGGATAATCGCCTCTTACAAATCTGAAGCGGATTGTTTCCGGGATTTTCAAAAGGATAGCACCCGGATGATCATCGTCGCGAGAGGTCTCAATCAAACTGAAACATCGTTCTTTAAAAATAAGCTGGGTTACAACGCGCAGTACGATCTGCTGGCTTTTGATGCGATCGCTGTCATTGTTAACAAAAGTTCAAATGACAGTGTTTTTACAATTGAACAGCTAAGTTCGTATCTGAGCGGCAAAGACGACAGGCGTATCGTTTTGGACGGCACAAATGCCACCAGTACCGTACGTTACCTGATGGACAGCCTGCTGAAGGGAAAGCCTTTTGGAAAGAATGTCCAGGCCGCGCAAAGCAGCGAAGGGGTCATTGATCTTGTCGCCGGTAGTAAGGATGCGATCGGGATGGTAGGTGTGAGTTGGGTGAGTGACCCTGATAATCCGAAACAGCGGGCTTACCTGGAAAAGATCAAGCTGGCATATGTGGAATGCCGTTCCTGCGGGGACGGGGCGTTTTACAAGCCCACCCAGGCGGGCATCGCGGCAGGAAAATATTCTTTGTACCGGGGTTTGTATTACGCCCTTAAAGAGAATACGACCGGCCTGGGAAGTGGTTTTCTTGGTTTTATGAAATTCGAACGCGGTCAGTTGATATTTAAAAGAGCGTACCTGGTGCCGGCAAAAATGGGATTTAATAACAGGTTAACAAATATTAGCAGCGATTGATAGTCTTTAATAAACAATAAGCAGCAAGCACATGAAGAAGATCAGTTTACTTATGTTATCGTTCCTGGTGGTGATAGCGGCGATGTCACAGAACGTCAACGAAGGCATTAAACAGCTTTATTACCAGAAGAACAATACAGCGAAGCAAACGCTTCAGAAAGCGGTTGACGCTAACCCTACCGATGCAACAGCCATTTACTGGCTGGGACAGGCGCATTTAACAGGCGCGGTTCCCGATATCGATGCGGCAAAGGCTGTGTATCAGAAAGCACTCAACAGCGGCGTTAACCAGCCGATGGTTTGGGTGGGAATGGGACACGTTGCGCTGTTGCAGGGCCAGAAGAACGAGGCCCGCCAGCACTTCGAGGCGGCTATCACGGCTTCCCTGGATCGTAAAAAGAATCCCAGTGGCCAGGTATTGGCGGCCATCGGCCGTGCAAACGCGGACGGTGCGTCAAACATCGGCGATCCTCTTTACGGTATCGAAAAACTTACCAAGGCGGCAGAGTTGGTGAAGAACGATCCGGAGATCTACATCAATATGGGTATACTGTATCAAAAACTGGGTGGTGAACGCGGCGGCGACGCGGTGCAGGCGTATAACAACGCACTGGCCATCGATCCACGTAACGCGAAGGCCCTGTTTCGCATCGGGCGTATCTATGAAAGCCAGAACAACCAGGCTTTGTTTGACAGGTATTATTCTAACGCGGTGACTGCCGATCCGCAGTATACGCCAACCTATCTTGCTTTATACGATCATTACAAAGACAAGGATGTAACAAAAGCTTTGGGATACCTGCAGGAATTCAACAAATACGCTGAACCCAACCCCGAGAACGAATACTTCATGGCGGATTACCTTTTCCGCGCGGGTAAATACCAGGAGTCGCTTACGCTTTCCAGGCAGCTCGAGGCCAAATACGGGTTGAAAGCATTGCCAATGCTGAACGTGTTATACGCGTATAACTACGATAGGCTCGGAGACTCTGTCCAGGCAAAAACGAATATTGAGAAATACTTCGCAAGTGCGAAACAAGCGGATGTGCTCGCGGACTTCTATATGCTCGCCGGCACTATCCTCTCTAAATTCCCCGGTAGCGAAGAAGCTGCATCAGGCTATTTTGAAAAGGCGTTTGTTGCCGATTCATTAAAAAGGCCTGTTACGATCTCCGTTGCTTCAGAGGCATTCAAAAAGGCGCAGAAGTACGACCTCCAGTACAACTGGTTCAAGAGAGGCCTGGCGTTGAAGCCGCAGCTGAGCGAATACGACCACTATACACTGAATGATGTGTCTTTCCGTAGTGCAGCCTACCAGCGTGTGTTTGATTCACTGGCGCCGGCTTATATCGCTGCGTTCCCTGACAAACCCCAAGGTTATGCGTTTCACGTAAGGGCGGCAAAAGCGCTCGATTCTACGGGTGTGCTTGGCCTGGCGATAGAGCCCATCAATAAACAGAATGAATACCTGGTAAAGGACACTGCGAAGAACCGGAAGGCGATATACCTGAACTATTATTACCAGTTATTGTACTACGGCGAAAAAGCCAAGGTGCTCGATCTGCCAAAAGCGATTGGGCTCACTGAAAAAATGATGGCTTTGTACCCGACCGGCACCGAGGAATTCACTTTTGCGGAGACCACCAACCGTGCCTTGCAAAGGACCCTTGAAAGACAAAGGAACCCTCCCCGGACCAACCCGCCTAAAACCACGGGGGGCAACAGCGGCACCAGCAAGCCCAAAACCGGCGGTACCAATGGCACCAGCGCCACCAAGGCTGGCACTGGCGGCAAATCATAGAGAACAGATGAAAATCATATGAAAACTCCCTTTAACCAAGGGAGTTTTTCTTTTTCGTAACCTTCTGAAGCTTATTTTTGCCCTCGCTAATTCTAAGCTTAATGAGCATTTTTTCTTTCCTGTTACAAGTACCCGTCTCCGGTACGGCAGACAACTTCTTACCCATTGGTATACAGTTGTTTTTCGCAATTGGGATCGTTGTGATGATCATGGTGATCACCCATTGGCTTGGGCCGAAAAGAAAGACTGCCGATAAGCTCGCTACGTTCACCAGTGGTATCGAGTCGCATGGCGATGCCAGGCATCCCATGGCCATTAAATACTTCCTGGTGGCGATCCTGTTTGTGCTGTTCGATGTGGAAGTGATATTCTTTTACCCTTACGCCGTCAATTTCAAGGCGTTGGGGTGGAATGGGTTTTATGCCGTTATGATGTTTGTAGGTTTCTTCCTCTGTGGTTTCATTTACATCATCAAAAAAGACGCGCTGAAGTGGGAAGATTAACAAAAACTGGGAGCAGATGATGTGATGATAAGGATGTTGGTACGTCTATAGTACTAACATTATTGTTTATCACATTACCTATCAACAAATTGATTCTATGGCACGTCCGGTTAGATTTAATATACACCCGAAGGAAGCTGATTATAACACGGCGATCGGTTTTGCCGAGTCACCAGCGGGCTTTACCGGTGAAGGGTTCTTCACCACCAAGCTCAGTGATGTGGTTGGATTAGCCAGGAAGAATTCAATCTGGCCGCTGCCTTTCGCTACCTCCTGCTGTGGCATTGAATTCATGGCCACAATGGGGTCGCATTATGACCTGGCCCGTTTCGGAGCTGAGAGAGTAGGATTTTCACCCAGGCAATGTGACCTGCTGATGGTAATGGGCACCATCGCGAAAAAAATGGCCCCGGTGGTGAAACAGGTCTACCTGCAGATGGCTGAACCTCGTTGGGTAATAGCGGTGGGTGCTTGTGCCTGTTCGGGCGGAATATTCGACTCGTATAGCGTCCTGCAGGGAATTGACCAGGTTGTACCGGTTGATGTATATGTGCCGGGATGTCCTCCCCGCCCCGAGGGAATCATTGACGGATTTATGCAGATACAAACGCTCGTGGGCAAGGAGAGTATCAGGCGGAGAAACGGGGATCAATACAAGGCATTACTGGAAAGCTACGGGATACAGTGACCTGCAACCTGGAACCTGCAACCTGGAACCTGCAACCTGGAACCTGCAACCTGAAACATGTAACTTAAAAATGGCTCTAACCAACGATATCATTCAACAACGGCTCACCGAAAAGTTCGGTGAATCGGTAACCAATTTTACCGAGCCTTATGGCCACCTCACTTTCGAGACACCAAAGGACATGAACCTGAAAGTGATGCAGTTCCTGTATGATGACGATCAACTCAGGTTTCGTTTTCTTACTGACCTTTGCGCTGTACACTATCCTGACGATAAAGGCCGGGAACTGGCAGTGGTATATCACCTGCACAACCTGGAAGAGAACGTACGCATACGGTTCAAAGTGTTCACCGATATTGACCAACCAGATGTCTTCACGGCTACCCAGCTCTTTTCCTCCGCGAACTGGATGGAAAGGGAGACTTTTGATTTTTACGGGGTTAATTTCGTTGGGCACCCCAACCTGAAACGAATACTGAATGTTGACGAAATGGATTATTTTCCTATGCGGAAAGAATTTCCGTTGGAAGACCAGGTGCGGATTGACAAGGACGATGAGATGTTTGGCAGGTAACGATTGAAAGTTTTTTAAACATACCCCCTTATATGAGAAATCTGTTAGAGTACCGTCAACTGATGGTAGGAATACTGGTGATTGTCGCGATCGCCATGGCATGGGCCGCGGAGGCTGCCGTGCGGAATGTGGATACCGGCATCGCGCTGGGTATCACTTGTTTGGTGATCGGCGACATGGTGATAGAAAAAAGAAGGAAATAACTAAAACACAGAATGGCTGAAAACCATCATATCAGGCTGCCGGAAGGCTCGATT
>JAJTCI010000158.1 GCA_021323155.1 Chitinophagaceae bacterium
CTGTAAATCATTCTCACGGTAATATACATCCTGGACCATGCTGCCATCCATATCGGTTTTGGACGTAGGGATTCCCAGCACATTTGCCAGCAGATGCAGGCTCACATAGTTCTTGTAATCGCCGAACTTCCACCATTGCATCGTGTCCAGCATCCTCAGTTCCCAGGGCTTTTTGTCATTAAGTTGTAAACAAGCGGGCAGCGGGAGGCTGTTAATTAACATGCGCCTGCATATGTAGGGAATATCGAATTCCCGGATGTTGTGGCCGGCGAATACGATTTCCTTTCGACTCGAACAAAATTTATCACACAATTCAGTAAAGGATTTTAACAACTCTGTTTCATTATTGTTAGAAATACTTTTAATGCGTAAGCAACACTTTTTATCTTCGTTCTCGTAGAAGAAGGCAGTGGAGATACAAACGATCTTTCCGAATTCAGCCAGGATACCGGCCCTGAGGCGATAGCTATCGGCAGGTAGGATAGTTTCTGGCATGGTTTTCGAAATTTTGTCGACCCAGAGAGACTGCCACTCCTTTGAGAGCTCTTCAAAGTGGGGTGATTGGGGAACAGTTTCGATGTCCAATATCAACAGATCTGTCATTGGTAAAAGGTTTAGGTTACAATAAAATTAGATCAATTTAAAAAATAACAGTCATGAGCTACAATCAATATCCATCATCCGCTCCAGAGCAGCAGAACGTTTCGCAGTCCAAGTCAAACAGTAATAAGATCATAATGATCGCGCTTGTTGCGGGCCTATTACTAGCAGTCGGTTATATTATTTATGACAAGAGTAAACATAGCGAAGTGGTTGCGCAGATGCAAACACAGTTTACCAACGTAGATGAAGCCAGGAAGACACTCCAGGGTGATTTTGACGAGGCCAGCGCTAAACTCGACTCTCTCACCGGCTTGAATATCCAGATGACCGGCGCACTCGCTGAAAAGAACGCTGAGTTTGATAAGCAAAAGACCGAACTGCAGCGCAAGAAGAACGAGATTGCCTCGTTACTTCGTAAGAACAAATTAACCCAACAAGAATATGAAAAGGCGAAGGCGCTGATCGCTGAGCTGAATGGCCAGATCCAGGATTACGTCGCACAAATCGACCAGCTGAAGCAAGAGAACGCGGCACTTGTAGTGGAGCGTGATAACCTGACAACCGAAAAGCAGCAGATCCAGGAAAACCTCGTGGCAACAGAAACGGCCAAGAAACATGTTGAAGACGTTGCATCTACCCTGCATGCTTCCAACATCACCATCGCTGCAATCAATGTCAAGGGCAGTGGAAAAGAAGTGAGCACTTCCACAGCGAAGAGAGCAGATTTAATGCGTATCGCTTTCGATATCGATGAGAACCGTATCGCACCCAGCGGAACAAAAGAAATCTTCGTAGTGGTTACAGCACCTGACGGTACCCCGGTAACGGCTGGCGAAACATTCACCACCCGTGAAGAAGGTGACAGGAAGTTCACCAGCAAAGTTAACGTGAACTACGAGCAAGGAAAGAGAATTCCGGTAAGCTTCGATTGGAAGCAGGGTGCTAAATACCAGCAGGGCGAATACCGCATCGAGATCTACCACAATGGATTTAAGATCGGCGAAGGCAGAAAAGCCATGAAGAAAGGCGGACTGTTCAGCTAGGGCCGTTGCAAGGAAATTGTTCCTATAGAAAAACCACCGTTCGTACAGACTCTAAACTTATAAATCCCGCTTCGGCGGGATTTTTTATGATCCAGTGTAACTGGCTTTTAAAACACATAAATTTGAACGATGAAGAAAGCCGCCCTGTGCACTTGCATATTACTTTCTTTACAGGGCACGGCCCAACAGCACGCTTTTAAAAACATCACCGCAAAGGATTTTTCGAAGTACAGCGCCTACTTCCTGAAAAAGCTGGCGGCGGATTCTGTGAAGCATTATATCCTGGAGGACAGTTTATTTATCGTTGGCAGTGATACCAGCTACTTCCCGACTGATATCCCCACTGGTAAGTTCATACAACTGGTCGGGTGCCGCGACGATAATTGTTACTCTCTTCGCCTTAAAAGAATCAACTATACAACAGTGGAATATGAGCTGGCTATCACCCGGAACTGGAAACAGACCACCACAGAAGAAGGCAACATTACCCTTGGCGCCGGGTTTTACCTGGCGTCCGAGATCGACGAAGATCAAAACGGTAACGCTTATAGTTCCATCGCATACTACGGAAAGGGCAAGCAATGCTCTCTTACTGTCCGGGTTGGCAGCGCGCATGGCGCCGTACTGGTCAAACTTTCCAGGGCCTGTGCGGATAAAAAAGAGGATATACCCCTGCATAGTTCGCCTTTGCTATGGGAGAAATAAAAAAAGCCCTGCAATAAATGCAGGGCTACCCCAAAACTACACAATGAAAAATGCTCATTTATTTGCAAACAGGTAAACAGATACCTGGACGTCTTTCGCGACATTCGGTAAGCCATAGTTGATGCCCCATAAAGTCCGGTCAATGCTGAAGAACGCCTGGGCGAAGAATCGTTTGTCGTCCGCATTGCGGATCACGGCTGGAAAACTAACTGGTACGGAGATTCCTTTCAGGTTCAGTGATCCTTTGATCTTCACATCGGTATCCGTGGTGTATTCCACTTCCGAAATCTCGTAGGTCGCCTCGGCAAAAGTGGATGTCTCGAAGAAATCTTTAGATTTCAAATGATCTACAAACTTCGGCGCATCCTCACCAACCAGCTTAAGAGAATTCAGATCGATGGTGAATTTTCCGCCCGCGAGCTTTGTACCATCGAATTTTACTTCACCGCTTTTAACGGTAAACGCCCCGGTATGGTAACCGCTGGTCTTGCTACCCACCCACTCAACTTTAGAGTAGTCCGCTAATACAGCATAACTGACCAAATCTCTTTTCTCTGCTTTAGGACTAAAAGCCATGATCCCGGCACTGCCGATAAATGCAACAAGAAGCACGAAGACGATTTTTTTCATATTGATTTGTTTTATCAGGATATCCAGACGAAGATGTAAAACTAGGGAAATATGTGTAGATACATACAATTTGACAGTTCTTTGACTTTTCCCGGCAGATGTTGATCAATTAAAATCATTTCGATCATATTAATCACTCCTCTATCTTCGCCGAAATTTCGAACCGCTTATGAATCTTCATGAATACCAGGCTAAAGAGTTGCTGAAAAAATACAATGTGCCCACGCAGGAAGGTATTGCTGTAGAATCTGTGATGGCTGCTGAAGAGGCATATCGCAATATCAAGAACCAAACGGGCAGCAATTTTGCCGTAATAAAGGCACAGATCCATGCCGGAGGCCGGGGCAAAGGCAAGATTGAAGGTTCAGAGCAACGGGGCGTAGCAGTAGCCAAAAGCCTGGAAGACGTCTCGAGCATTGCGCGGAATATACTGGGTGGCACCCTGGTAACGATCCAGACGGGCGCTGCCGGGAAGAAAGTAAATAAGATACTGGTCGCCCAGGACGTCTATTACCAGGGCCCCAATCCAACCAAGGAATTTTATCTCTCCATATTACTCGACCGCACCAAAGGACAGAATGTGATCATGTACTCCACCGAAGGCGGTATGGACATCGAGGAGGTCGCTCACAATACTCCCGAAAAGATATTCAAGGAGTGGGTGCACCCTTCCGGTGGCTTGCAGCCCTTCCAGGCAAGGAAGGTGGCGTTCAATCTTGGCTTGAGCGGCGAAGCCTTTAAGAGCTGCGTAAAATTTGTCACCAACCTGTATAACGCGTATACATCGCTGGACTGCAGCATGCTTGAGATCAATCCCCTCTTCAAGACCAGTGACGAAAAGATCATCGCGGTTGATTGCAAAATGAACCTCGACGAAAACGCGCTCATGCGCCATGCCGACCTGGCAGCGCTGCGCGATGTGACGGAAGAAGACCCTACAGAAGTAGAAGCCGGACAGTATAATCTCAATTTCGTAAAACTCGATGGCAACGTAGGTTGCATGGTGAACGGTGCAGGCCTGGCGATGGCGACCATGGACATGATCAAGCTGAGCGGAGGTGAACCGGCCAACTTCCTCGATGTAGGCGGATCGGCGAACGCGCAAACTGTGGAAGCCGGCTTTCGCATCATCTTAAAAGATCCAAACGTAAAAGCGATCCTCATTAACATCTTCGGGGGTATCGTAAGGTGCGACCGGGTAGCTGCGGGAGTAATTGAAGCTTATAACAAATTGGGCAATATCGAAATACCGATCATTGTTCGCCTCCAGGGCACGAATGCAACGGAAGCAAAGAAGCTCATCGATGAAAGCGGGCTGAAAGTGCAATCTGCCATTTTGCTCAGCGAGGCGGCAGCCCTGGTGAAGAAAGCCGTAGCCTAATCAGAAACAATAAGATTGGAAATCCTGGCATTCGCCGGGATTTTTTTTTAATATTAGGTATGGTTTGTTCATGAAACGATGGGCACTATATCTCCTGTTATTGGTCGCTGGCTATAGTGCTATCGGCCAAAAAAACGTTATGCCTCACGCCGCGCCGGTCGAGAACAGTCAAAAATTGTGGAGGGCGCTATTGGTAAGTCCCGCTGACACATCGCGCATAAGCATCCAGCTGCAGTTAGCGAACAACTATTTATACCTGCCCGGAGATACCGCTTTGACGTTGCTGGATAATGCCGTTGCTTTATCCACTTCACTTGGCCATGCCCCCGGCCTTGTAAAAGCCTTGCAAATAAGAGGCACATTCTATGAGACAACATCATTAGATTACTCGCGGGCACTGAGCTATTACCGCCAAGCCTTGACGCTCGCCCTGCAGGCAAGTTCAAATCCTGATGTGCATGACCTTTATGGAAATATCCTGAACCTGCACTTCTACCGCGGCGAATTTATCAATGCGATGAGAATCGCTTCCGACGGGCTGTCACTTGCGGAAAATACGGGGGACGTGGCAAAGCGGGCGCATTATCACAATATTATCGGGTTTATTCATTTGCGGCAGAAAAACGCCACTGGGTCGGAAACCCATTACCGCCTTTACCTTGATCTTGCAAGACTCCTCGACGACAGCCTGGTTATCGCTGATGCCCTGAACGGGGTTGGTGAAGCCCTGATCCTAAACAAATCGTATATGGCAGCACTCAGTTTTCTCGAAGATTCTAGGAAAATCTATTTCAATCTGTATGAAAGGGATAAATTGAACAAACAAGACCGTCTGCCTTATGTCCTTTTTAAAATCGGATATTGCCACGGCATGCACGGGAACGTGGCGGAGGCGATCTCGTATTGCAACCAGGCTCTGCGCTTCACCAAAACGACCTCCAGCAACAGCTACGATCTTGCTCAATACTATCTTTATTCGGGTCACCTATACACAAAGCAACGCCAGTTTAATTCGGCATCCCGGCTATTGCGGACCGGTCTGGGGATCGCAACCAAAATCGGGCATAAGGAAAATATCCGTGATGCGTACCAATACATGCACGAGTTGTTCTCGTTGAAAAACGAGTACGACAGCGCATACTGCTACTATACTTTGTATGACGGATTGAAAGATTCCATCATCAATGAAAACACCGCCCGGGAAATTCAACAGCTGGAAGCCAACTACCTGCTAGCGAAAAAGGACACCGAGATTGGATTCCTTAACGAGCAGAAGAAGCTCCATGAAGAAAAAATAAAGAAACAACAGCTTATCCAAAATCTGTCTATCCTTTTTGCAAGCCTTGTTGTGTTAACGACTTTCCTGCTTGTCAATCGCATCCGCCTTAAAAGAAAGAACCGCCTGCAGCAGGAACTCAATAACCGTCAATCCGAAGTATTCAGCCTGACTGCGGCGATCCAGGACAAGGAAAGAAAACGCATTGCGCAGGACCTGCATGATGGCATGGGGACCCTGCTCTCCGCGGCACGGCTGAAATTATCTTCTCTAACAAACACCTTACCTGAAGTGAACGATACATTGGTGCTGC
>JAJTCI010000159.1 GCA_021323155.1 Chitinophagaceae bacterium
AAGGAAATAGAAATTGTGCTTGTCGTCCAGCAGGAACTCAACGGTACCCGTGCTGGTGTAACCACAGGATTTGGCGACCATCACGGCAGCTTCACCCATTTGCTGGCGGAGTTGGGGCGTGAGCACCGAGGAAGGCGACTCCTCCACCACTTTCTGGTGGCGCCGCTGGATGCTGCATTCGCGTTCGAAGAGGTGAATGGTATTGCCTTCGTTGTCTGCCAGTACCTGTATCTCGATATGCCTGGGGGAGGTCACATATTTCTCGATAAAAACTGATCCGTCGCCAAAAGAGGCGAGCGCTTCGCTGGTGGCGCGCTGCATTTGTTCTTCCATCTCCTCGTCGTTCAGCACCACGCGCATGCCTTTGCCGCCACCGCCCGCGGATGCTTTGATCAGGATCGGGTACCCGATCGTTCTTGCGGTTTCCCGCGCGGCTTTCAGATCCGTGATCGCCGTATCGATACCAGGCACCATCGGGATGTTGTATTTCTTCACGCATTCTTTTGCGGCGAGTTTGGATCCCATGATGCGCATCGCGGCAGCGGAAGGGCCGATAAAAGTGATGCCCGCGTCGGCCACCTGCTGCGCGAAGTCCGCGTTCTCACTCAGGAAGCCATAGCCGGGGTGGATGCCATCCACGCCAAGCTCTTTGGCGTAGGCGATGATCTTTTTCCCGTTGAGGTAAGACTCTGATGAAGGCGCGGGACCCAGGCAGACCGCCTCGTCCGCGTAACGGACATGCAGTGCGTTACGGTCCGCTTCCGAATAAACGGCAACGCTGCGTATCCCCATGCGGCGTACTGTCCGCATGATCCGCAACGCGATCTCACCGCGGTTTGCTATTAATATCTTTTTCATTTCCTGTTTACGTTTAAACCTGCAACCTGTAACCTGTAACCTGCAACCTGCAACCTGCAACCTGGATCACTCCAATTCCACCAGCACCTGTCCCTTCTCCACCGCCTGTCCTGCTGTCACCGCCACGCGTTTGATGGTAGCATCGGCCTGTATCATGATGCTGTTCTCCATTTTCATTGCCACGAGGATCAGCAGTTTTTCACCTTGTTTCACTTGTTGTCCTTCGGTCACGTTCACCTGGAGTACGAGTCCCGGCATCGGTGCTTTGATCTCTTTCAGCTGTTTACCGGCAACGGCGCTGAAGCCCATTTTATCGAGGAGCTGGTCCAGTTCGTCTTTTATTTCCACGGTGAAAACCTCGCCATCCACTTCCACTACCTGCTTCTTACCGGTGGCGTCGGATTCAATGACGCGTGCGCTGACAGAACGGTTTTTGTGTACGATGTGAAACGTTCCGGGTGACAGCTGTACTACATCTGCAGCTTCTGCAGTAGCCTGGTCGATGTCAAATTCAAATGCGCCTGTCTTTACTTTAAATACCGGTGTTTCCCCTTTCGGCATAATCGTTCGTTTATATGAATATAAACCATCCCCGGTAAGGGTGGATGGATCGCCTGCGAAAGTAGTCCCCATGCCGCATAAACAATATGATTCCCGTTACAGATTTTCATTTCTTTGCCGCGATGCACAAGCAACTTGTAGTGATCGGGGGTGGCGCCGCCGGCTTTTTCTGCGCGGTGAATGCTGCGCGGCTCGATCCGTCGCTGCGGGTGACCATACTGGAGAAAAGCAGCCAGGTGCTGGCCAAGGTACGCGTCAGCGGTGGCGGCAGGTGTAACGTCACCCATGCCTGTTTCGAGACGGATGAGCTGGTGAAGCGTTACCCGCGCGGTCGGAATTTCCTCAAGAAGGCGTTCCACTGGTTCAGCCCGAAAGACACGGTGGCCTGGTTTGAAGAAAGGGGAGTACCACTCAAGACGGAAGCGGACGGCCGGATGTTTCCCCGGAGTAATACTTCGGAAACCATCATCAATTGCCTGCTGCGCGAAGCTGACCGGTTCAACGTGGAGATAAAGATGAACGCGGCGGTGACCAGCATCACGCGGGAAGATGGAATGTTCCATTTGCAGTTGCAAGACGGGCGTACGGTCAACGCCGATTATGTTTGTGTGGCGACAGGCGGCTACCCCAAATCCGCCCAGTTTGAATGGCTGAGATCACTGGAGCATTCAATAGAAACACCCGTACCATCATTGTTCACGTTCAATATGCCCGGCAATCCCATTACCGAGCTCATGGGTGTGGTAGTGGAAGATGCGGCGGTGAAAGTAACCGGAACAAAATTAAACGAGCACGGTCCCCTGCTCATCACGCACTGGGGTATGAGCGGCCCTGTAATTTTACGACTCAGTGCCTGGGGCGCCAGGGAACTGGCAGAAAAGAACTACCATTTCACCGTGCAAGTGAACTGGCTGAATGGGAAATACAATGAAGCTACGCTAAGAGAAAAACTAACCCGGCTGCGTGCGCACTCCGGTAAGACCCTGGTTGCAGCGGAAAACTTTGGGGGATTACCAAAGAGGCTATGGCAATACCTGCTCCGCTTATCAGGCATAACAGAGGAACACCGCTTTGGTGATCTACCCGGTAAAAATGAAAACCTGCTGGTGGCGAACCTGGTCAATTACACTGCCGAAGTGCGGGGTAAAACCACTTTCAAAGAAGAGTTCGTGACCTGTGGTGGGGTCCGTTTGTCTGAAACAGATGTTAATTCCATGCAGAGTAAGCGCGTGCCGGGATTATTCTTCGCGGGGGAGGTAATGGATGTGGACGGCATCACGGGCGGGTTCAATTTCCAGCATGCCTGGACGAGCGGCTGGATAGCCGCGAAATCAATCGTGTCATTGTCAGCACCGTAAATATTACCTCCAGATACATGCACGGATATATACTAAATCAGTATATGTAACGGGGGTTTAAAAACCCGAAAACCCGCGATGGTAAAGCCTTTGCCAGCCAAAACGGGGTTGCGCCATTCATAATATTGATTTCCCTTTCAGCGGATTTCAACCTACTTTCAGCGTCTAAAAATTGACGGCAAATGAAACAAAAATTTCTACTTGCACTGGCCGCAGGCTGTATGATCAGCTTTGCAGTACAGGCACAGACCCCCGCCCCGGGTGTAAAGCCAGCAGGCGATTCCACGAAGTCTGCCGGCCCCAAAAAACCATCGGTGGCTGAAAAGACCAAGGGTAATAAAAAGCACGCGGGCCTTTTCACCCTGTTCCAGGACACTGCTACGGGCAGCCTGCAGATGTACATCAGGAAAGACCAGCTTGGTAAAGAATTCATCTACCAAAGCTTTTCGATCAGCGGTCCTACCTCTTTATATCTTAACCAGAGCATGCACCGCCAGACGGCTGTGTTCCAGATCCAGCGCGTATACGACAGGCTGGAGTTCACTGAAGTGAACACGAAGTTCTGGTACGACCAGAACAATCCTGTTAGCAAAACCGCTAACGTGGATAAGCCTGAGACAGTACTCTTCATGGACAAATTCTCCGTTGAAGATTCAGCCGGCTACCTGGTGAACGTTGACCAGCTTTTCATCAGCGACAAGATGGATCCTGTAAAGCCCATCATGCCCCCGGGAGCTGCTTCTATGTTTACGTTTAACCTGGGTAACCTGAACCCGTTAAAGTCTAAGTACGCGAACGTTCGTTCTTACCCGAACAACTCGGACGTAGTAGTAGACCTGAACTATGACAACCCAATGGCATTCGTTGGTGGTGGCAATGACATCACTGACCCTCGTTATATCCGTGTTCGTATGCAACACAGCTTCCTCGAGATGCCTAAGACAGATTATAAGCCAAGAACTGACGATCCAAGGATCGGTTATTTCACACAGGAAGTAAACAACCAGACCAGCACGCACCCTGTGAACTTCAAAGACATGATCAACCGCTGGGGCCTGGTGAAGAAGAATCCTTCTGCAGCAGTGAGCGAGCCGGTTGAGCCGATCGTTTGGTGGGTTGAGAACACCACGCCACTTGAATACCGCCAGACCATTATTGAAGCTGGTCTGAAATGGAACGAAGCTTTCGAGAAAGCTGGTTTCAAGAACGCGGTTGTGATGAAAGTAATGCCTGATGATGCTAACTGGGATCCCGCCGATGTACGTTACAACGTTATCCGCTGGGTATCTTCTGCCAACCCTCCTTACGGAGCGATAGGGCCCAGCTTTGTTAACCCAAGGACTGGCCAGATCTTAGGTTCCGATATCACTGTTGAGTGGTACAGCGGAAGCGCTACACCGATCTTCGATGAATTATATAGCGGTCCTTCTGCTGAGACCAGCCACCTGCATTTCCCTGGCATGGACAATAAGTTCCATGCAATGTGTACGCTTGCTGGCGAACTGAAAGCACAATTCGTTACCGGTTTAACTACTCTGGAAGCTGCAGGCGCGCCTGAAAGCGAGATCAAAGAAATGCACAAACAGTTCCTGACTTACCTGATCATGCACGAGATGGGTCATACCCTTGGTCTGAACCACAACATGAAGGCGAGCCAGATGCTGTCTCCTGCAGAAGCACATAATAAAGAACTCACACGCAGGATCGGTTTGATCGGTTCTGTAATGGATTATCCTGCTATCAACATCGCTTCCGACAGGAGCAAGCAGGGTGACTATTATACCACCAAAGCAGGTCCTTATGACCTGTGGGCGATCGAATTCGGTTACAAGCAATTCAACAATGAAGCTGACGAGCAGCAGGGCATCAACACGATCCTTGCACGCAGCACCGAGCCTTACCTGGCCTTCGGTAACGACGCGGATGATATGCGCGCACCGGGTAAAGCGATCGATCCAAGGGTGAACGTGAACGACATGAGTAACGATCCGATCGCTTACGCGGAAGATCGTTTCAAACTGGTGAATGGTTTGATGAGTAAGCTGGTTGCGAAATACAGCAAGCCCGGCCAGTCATACCAGGAGCTGCGTTCAAGGTATGGTACATTACAAGGCCAGAGAGCGGGTATGGCAGCTGCCGTTAGCCGTTTCATTGGTGGTGTATATGTAGACAGGAGTTTCCCTGACCAAAACTCAGAGACAAAGCCTTTCACACCGGTACCGGTTGCTACCCAGAAAAAAGCACTCGCGATACTTACTAAGTATGTATTCGCACCGGATGCTTTCAAAGAAGACGCACAGGTATTCCCTTACCTGCAGGCACAACGCCGTGGTTACAACTTCTTCTCTACAACGGAAGATTATAAGATCACCGGCAACCTGAACAACCATGGCGCAAGCGCCCTGGCACACATCCTGCACCCGACCACGCTTCAGCGTGTTACCAACAGCCGTTTGTATGGAAATACTTACAGCGTTGCAGATGTGTTGACTGACCTGACGAAGAGCCTCTTCGATGCGGACATCGCCGGTAACGTAAACGTTTACCGCCAGTACCTGCAGACAACTTACGTGAAGAACCTCGCGAACCTGGTGAACGGCCAGGGCGTTGATGAAGTAACGAAAGCTGCTGCACGCCACGCTTTGAAGAAAGTAAAGACCAAGGTAGCCGCTGCTGTTGCAACAGCTAACGAAGAAACAAAAGCACACAGAAGCAACCTGGTATTCCTGGTTGACGATGCGACTATTGTTAAATAATTATGTGAAACGGGAGACGTGAATGGTGAATTGTGAATGGTGAGACGTCAAACGTGAAACGTGAAAGGAAAGGCGAAGAGAGATCTTCGCCTTTTTCTTTTCCAACAGGGTCTGGCTTATGCCGACCCTGTTGTTTTTTCAACATAGTCTGGCTATGCCGACCCCGTTGTTAATTATCAATCACGATCGTGCTTTTCACACTCTTCGCGAATACATTGTTGTCTTTATCCAGCACGTTAAACACGATGCCGCCCGTTGAGGTGATGGCCTGGAACATTGCATCACTGTTGTCCTTCAGGACGGTAATGGGGAAGGTGCTGCAT
>JAJTCI010000160.1 GCA_021323155.1 Chitinophagaceae bacterium
CAGGCCAGCCGGCGTTGACGAAAGTTCTTGTCCTGCAGGGGAATAGAGCCCCGTCGTTTCCTGCCTACCAACAACACCTCGTAACCATTGGCTGCCAACGAACTGCAGATCCTTTGCATCCGTTGGTCGTAACTGAGGTCGTTGGTGACGGTAAAAACGAGGGTCTTCAAATAAAGCGGTTAGCTACAAATATACCCGGCTGGCAGATATTGCGTGGATCAAACCTTGCTGGGCCTTCCACGCGCCATCGTTCGCATCCCGGAAATAAAATTTCTTTAGCTTTCCGCCGGATTTTCTGCCGATTTTCCCATACTTTTGCCGCCACAATAAAAACAAGAACGCGTGGGAGTGGTTCCCACAAAAACAGTAAGAAATGCCTTTAACAACAGAAAAAAAACAAAACATTTTCAAAGAGCACGGCGGAAACGCAAAGAACACTGGTTCAATCGAGGGCCAGATCGCGCTATTAACTGAGCGTATTTCCCACATTTCCAGCCACTTACAGGCAAACAAAAAAGATTTCTCCACCCACCGCGGATTGATGCAGCTGGTTGGCCAGCGTAAAAGACTGTTGAGCTATATGCAAAAGCATAACCTCGAGGGTTACCGTGCATTGATCGAAAAACTGGGTCTCAGAAAATAAAAGATCGAGGTATGTAAAAGAACAGTTCCCAACATGTATTCGCTACAGTTGGGAATCGTTTTTTTGTACCGGTGCCTGTTTATGTCAATTATTTAACTACGGCTTTGCATTTGTCCCACCTTTTCGCATAGCCGTGCAACAAAGATGCAATCATGATGTTATCACAACCAATTAGCGTATCCTTCCAGCTCAACGGCCAGGAAGTGATTATTGAAACCGGTAAACTGGCCCGCCAGGCCGATGGCTCCGTTACCGTTCGCCAGGGCAACTGTATTTTGCTTGCTACCGTAGTAGCGAATCCGGAACCAAAAGAAGGTCAGGAATTCTTTCCACTGAGCGTAGACTATATGGAGAAATTCGCTTCTGCAGGGCGTATTCCCGGTTCCTTTTTTAAGAGAGAAGGAAGACTGAACGATTACGAAATTCTCATCAGCCGACTGGTTGACCGTGCGCTTCGTCCGCTGTTCCCCGAAGATTATTTCTGTGAAGTGCAGGTGATCATCACCCTTGTGTCATCTGACCCCGAAGTGATGCCCGATGCATTGGCTTGCCTCGCCGCCTCCGCAGCACTCGCGGTATCAGACGTTCCTATTAAGGAAGTGATCTCTGAAGTACGGGTTGCTCGCATAGATGGCAACTTCGTTGTTAACCCAAAGAGAAGCGAACTCGCTACCGCCGATATGGATTTCATCATCGCGGCTACCGAAAAGAACCTGATGATGGTGGAAGGCGAAGGAAAAGAATGCCAGGAAGAAGACCTGGTGAAGGCACTCGGCGTAGCTCACGAGGCGATCCGCATGCAGATCAAAGCGCAGCACGAACTGAGGGAGAAAAAAGGCGTTACCGGTAAGAGAGATTATAAGAAGCCCGAGCAGAACGATGACCTGAAAAACGTGGTGGAAGCGTTCGCGAAGGATAGGATTTATAAAATCGCATCGGGCAAAAGCGCCAAGCACGACCGGAGCGACGCTTTCAAACAATTGAAAGAGGAACTCGTTGCAAGCCTCGGCGAAGAAGCGGAGGATGCGCAGAAAAAACTGGCTAAGAAATACCTGGAAGACCTGCAATGGGAAGTGGTGAGAAGTATGATCCTCGATGATCGCAGCAGGCTCGACGGTAGAAAGCTCGACGAAGTAAGACCGCTCGCCATGGAGACTGATATTCTTCCTGCTCCGCATGGTTCGGCTCTCTTCACAAGAGGAGAAACGCAATCCCTCACTACGGTGACACTGGGTACGCCCCTCGACGAATTATTAGTTGAGAGCGCCGCTACCTCCGAATATTCAAGATTCATTCTTCACTATAACTTTCCTCCATTCTCTACCGGCGAAGTTAAATTCCTTCGCGGACCAGGTAGGAGGGAAGTGGGCCACGGTAACCTGGCGATGCGGTCCCTCAGGCAAATGTCACCAGGCCGGGATTATCCCTATACCATCCGTATCGTATCGGATATCCTGGAAAGTAACGGTTCCTCTTCAATGGCTACCGTTTGCGCCGGTTCCCTCGCTTTGATGGATGCGGGTGTGCCGATGCCGAAACACGTGAGTGGTATCGCGATGGGCCTGATTACAAGATCTTCCGATAACAAATACGCGATCCTTTCGGATATCCTGGGTGATGAAGACCACCTCGGCGATATGGACTTTAAAGTAACCGGTACAAAGGATGGTATCTGTGGCGTGCAAATGGACATCAAAGTGGATGGACTTAGCATGGAAGTAATGACCGAAGCCCTTAACCAGGCGAAAGCCGGTAGACTCCACATCCTCGACGCCATGTACCAGTGTATGCCGGAAGCAAGGCCTGAGGTGAAGCCGCATACGCCTAGAATGGAGAAACTCATCATCGACAAAGAATTCATTGGCGCGGTAATCGGGCCACAGGGTAAAGTGATCCAGGAGATCCAGCGCGAAACCGGCACCACGATCAATATAGAGGAAGTGGGCAATACCGGCGAAGTGAGCATCTTCTCCACCGACAAAGAAGGTTTGGAAAGAGCAGTAGAGTGGGTCAGGGGACTTACTACGGCTCCGGAAGTGGGTACGGTATACGAAGGCACCGTGAGAGGCATCAAAGAATTTGGCGCGTTCGTAGAGTTCCTGCCGAAGAAAGAAGGATTGCTGCACATCTCCGAGATTAGCTGGAAGCGCCTCGATACAATGGAAGGGGTGCTCAACGATGGCGATAAAGTAAAAGTGAAGCTGATCGGTGTAGACCAGAAGACAGGCAAATACAAACTCAGCCGAAAAGCACTCATGCCGAAACCGGAAGGTTACGTTGAACGTCCGGAAAGGCCACAGGGCGATCGCCCGCAAAGGCGCGATGGGGACAGGGGTGAAAGACGCGACGGAGACAGGGGCGATAGGCCGCAACGCCGCGAAGGTGAAAAGCCGAGGTTTGAAAAACCAAGGAGACAGGAAGGTGAGCAGGCGCCGCAACAACAGCAGCCCGGCCAGGATCAGGACAACGAGGGTTGATCCCCTTGCAGAAATCACTGGCTGCACAGCATAGAAATTATAATTTAGTCCCGCCCCGGCGGGACTTTTTTCTGAATCAAGGTGATAGGGGAAAGGCTTTAATTGATTTACCTCTTGCTACTTTGAATGAAACAATCGAACGGCCATTACAATGAACTACATCGAAGTCACCATCCATGTCCGCGACACTCAACTCCGGGAGATACTCATCGCACAACTTTCCGCTGAGAATTATTATGGTTTTGAAGAAGGCGAAGAATTTTTCAAAGCGTATATCCGGGAAAACGAATTCAAAGAAGACGTCCTGAAAGGGATTCTTGGTAACCTCGAGATCGTTTATAAGATCAATACCATTGCTGACCAGAACTGGAATGAACTCTGGGAATCGAACTTCCAACCCATCACGGTCGAGGATTTCGTAGGCGTACGGGCCTCCTTTCACCAGCCCACCGAAAACGTGCAACATGAGATCATCATCACCCCTAAAATGAGTTTCGGTACTGGTCACCACGCTACCACCTGGCTAATGATGCAGGACATGCGTTCGGTAGAGTTTACCGGCAAGCGAGTCTTCGACTTCGGTACCGGCACCGGCATCCTCGCCATCCTTGCGGAGAAACTGGGCGCCTCCGAGGTACTCGCGGTGGACCACGACGATTGGTGCGTTCAAAATGCCACGGAGAATATCGAGACAAATGATTGCGCGAGGATCATCCTCATGAAAGGCGATACCGCCAATGTGCTCCAGCAATTCGATATCATCATTGCCAACATTAATCGCAACATCATCGAAGACAACTTGCAATATCTGGCTCAAAATCTCGTTAATGGCGGGCAGTTATTACTGAGTGGACTGCTCGCAGAAGACGAAGCGCCATTAAAGCAACTACTAACGGCATATAAGCTGGCGCATCTCAATACTTTACACCGAAGCGGCTGGATTGCAATGAGATGTGGAAAAATTCCTGGCTGAAAACCTATGTTAACTTGTTATCATTTCTCGTCTTCCGCCCTTATATTTGCGCTCCCAACTTAAACCACCGATGAACGAAGTAGTGCTCATCATTGCGGCTTATTTGATCGGATCCATCCCAACCGCGGTATGGATCAGTAAATATTTCTTTGGCATCGATATCCGCGACTACGGAAGCGGGAACGCCGGCGCCACCAACACTTACCGTACACTTGGCTCGAAATGGGGTACCATCGTAATGGTGGGGGATGTGGTGAAAGGCATTGCCGCCACCAGCATCTACATCCTGCTTCCCTACTACATGCAGAACGAATGGGAACGTACCAACTTCATGATCGGTTTAGGTCTTGCTGCCGTATTGGGTCATATCTTCCCGGTATGGGCTGATTTCCGCGGCGGTAAAGGCGTTGCTACCCTCTTTGGAATGGTGATCGCCATCCAGCCACTGGTTGCTGCTTGTTGTGTAGGGGTATTTCTCCTGGTGCTTTACCTCACGCGGTTCGTTTCGCTCAGTTCAATCTTTGCCAGCATCGCATTCGCAGTATTCATTCTTTATATTTTCAACGAAAGAGAGCCCTTGTACCGCATCTTCGCGATCACTGTCGCACTCCTCGTGGTACTAACCCACCAGAAGAACATTGGCCGCCTGTTAAGAGGCGAAGAGAGCAAGGTGCCCATCCTCAAACACCGCGACCGTCGTCGCCAGCGCAAACAATCTTAAGCTAATAACTGGTTAATATTCGTTGCTCAACCCTGCGGGATAGGAGCGCTCTGGTTGAACCACCCCGTTTTGCGCTATAACCTTGTCTAGCAGACGATCACTCTCGCCAGCCTTTCTCATTTCTTATTTTTTGTTTCTTATTTCTTATTCTTATTGGTATAGATATTGAATTCTACCCTTAACTAAATTAGTGAGTATGGGCAGGAAGTCATTTTTTTCAGCACTGGTCATCGCCTTGATCGCCTGGGCTTGCAGCCAGAATCCAATCACCGGCAGGAACCAGTTAAGCCTCGTTTCCGAAAGGGAATTGCAGGGACTGGCAAAACAGGAATACGTACAGTTCCTGAATCAGAATAACGTGGTGAGCGCTAACTCCAGCCGTGATGCGGAAATGGTACGCAGGGTAGGTAGCCGTATTGCGAGCGCGGTAACGAGTTACTATCAAAGCCAGGGGCTCGCAGGTGAGCTGGCCGGCTATCAGTGGGAATATAACCTTGTCAATAATAAAGAAGCCAATGCCTGGTGCATGCCCGGTGGTAAGATCGTAGTCTATACGGGATTGCTGCCGATCACGCAGAACGAGGCGGCACTGGCAGCCGTAGTGGGTCACGAGGTGGCGCACGCGGTAGCTAAACACGGTAGCGAACGTATGAGCCAGGTACTGGTACAACAACTGGGTGGCGTTGCTTTGGGCGTTGCTCTTTCCAACAAGAGCCAGGAAACACAGGCCCTCTTCAATAACCTGTACGGTGTCGGTTCACAGGTAGGATATACCCTGCCGCATAGCCGTAAACAGGAACTGGAGGCTGATAAATTGGGTTTAAGATATATGGCCCTCGCAGGATATAATCCGCGTGAAGCAGTGAACCTGTGGACCAGGATGAAGGCCGCTTCCGGCGGTGCTCGCCCACCCGAGTTTATTAGCACACACCCGGCGGAAGACAGGCGTATCGCGGAATTGAACAAGATCATGGACGAGACCATCAAAAACTATTATCGCCCCGTAAAATAGAGAGCAGACCTTTAAGGATCAGGT
>JAJTCI010000161.1 GCA_021323155.1 Chitinophagaceae bacterium
ACGTGTCCTTCCCGGATATCATCAACGATGCCTTCAATCATATTCACTCGGTCTGCAAGAATCAGCGTTAACCAGTGTGTCCAGTTGCCTTCACTAAAACGGAAAGCATAACGACGCAGTTTACCACTTAAACCGGATGGCGGTACGCTTGTTCCAAAGACGGCCGAAACAGAAGGACGCTCATTTGAATGCAGCTTCTCTACTGTCAATGGTTGCTGCGTCGGTCGTTCATAACTCAATCTTTTGTGGTCATCGCCATTCCAATGTTTCATCGGATAGTTGGGATGATCGTCGGGATTCGCGTCAATCCCCCACCCTTTGATATGTGAATGGTCACGATCGATGTCGCCGGTTATCGTTCCTGTGGCTTCCTTATCGATCGCCCACTCCCCTGCTGTTTGCTGTATTTTACTTTCCATAATAATTTTAATTTAGGCCGCCTTTGGCGGGATCATGATCGTTTTGATACAGTTGTCTCTCTTTGCTGAAAAAATATGATACCCTTCTGCCACTTCCTCGAGCGGGATCCGGTGCGTGATGATCTCCTTTGGATTCAAAATGCCATTCTTAACGTGTTCGATCAGCCTCGGCAATAAGCGTTTTACAGAAGCCTGGTTCGCGCGAATCGTCAGTCCCTTATTCACTACGTTGCCTATCGGAATGAGGTTCGCGGTAGGGCCGTAGACTCCGACTATTGAAATAATGCCACCTTTCTTTACGCCATTGATCGCCCACTCCAGGGCAGTTGGTGAACCTGCCTGTACCAGTGTTTTCCTCCCGGTGATGGTATGGAATGCATTACCAGCCGCCTCGCAACCCACCGCGTCGATGCATACATCCGGACCAATGCCAGTCAGTTTCTTTAAGAACAATACAGGATCTTTCATTGACCTGAAATTATAGACTTCACATTGCGCGTAACTCTTTACAAACTCCAGGCGATACTCCAGTTCATCTATCACGATCACCCTGCCAGCGCCAAACAACCATGCGCATTTGGCTGCCATGATACCGATGGGTCCAGCGCCAAACACCACCACCGTGTCACCTTTTTTAATACCGGCCATCTCAGCCGCCTGGTAACCGGTAGGTACCACATCTGTTAATAATACCGCGTCATCCAGGTCCATCCATTCCGGGATAACTACCGGACCAACGTCAGCATAAGGCACACGAACATATTCGGCCTGCCCTCCATCATAGCCTCCAGCCGTATGAGAATAGCCAAAGATGCCACCGACCGCAGTGGCCTCTGAGTTACTCTCGTGGCAGTTGCCGAAGAGATGTTGTGAGCAAAACGGACAAGTGCCGCATGCGATATTAAACGGCACGAGCACCCTGTCTCCAACTTTCAGGTTCTTTACATCATCACCTACTTGTTCTACTACTCCGGTAAATTCGTGCCCGAAGGTCATACCCACCCTTGTATCGGGAACAAGGCCATGATACAGGTGAAGGTCCGAGCCGCAAATACAAGTGCGTGTTACCTTCACGATCGCGTCCTGCGGATGTAGTATCTGCGGTTCCGGTTTGTCCTTATCCAATCGTACCCGGAAAGGACCACGATAATTCATTGCTAACATAAGCGTCGCTTTATTTTGTTTACGTTACATGATCGACTACAAAAAGCCGTGAAAAATCACCTTAAATAATATGCCATTGACCTGTGCCGCTTTGATGAACAAACGCGAAGAAGCAGCATCCTTAGTACGGCAGGCGCCAGGCCTAACCAAACCTTCTAGATCCAAAGGATGATGCTCAATCGTATAAGCCGCACTAGCCCATCCAGACCTTGAAAGTGTTAATAATGAACTGCAGCTAGTACTTGCCCGCGGAAAGAACGGCAACCCCGGAGCACATGCGTATAGAAGGGCCGGTTAAATGTTTTCCTGATCCCATACAATGCGGGGTATGTTCGCAACAGCTGAGCCCTGGTTACACGTAGCGGCGATGGTAAGGACAACTATAAGCATATTATGATCATGGAAAATGAGGCCCCAATTATTAAGATCCCGCTAGAAAGACCGGTACTGGCCGGTAATTAAAGCCAGTTCTCGCAATCCACTGTCCGTGGCACAACGGTTGTGGCATTTAGCGTCAATGGCCAAGCAAGGACCGATAATAATTGTTGATGATGACAGGGACGACTGGGAACTGATGGAGGTCGCGTTTGAAGAATTGAACATTCCCAACCAGATGCGGTGTTTTGAGAATGGCCAGAAAGCGTTACACTACCTGAAGACAACAGCGGAGCAGCCATTCATTATTCTTTCTGACATCAATATGCCACAGATGGGCGGATTGGAGTTACGGCAGGCCATACAGGCCGACCCTGAGCTAAGGCGCAAGAGTATTCCCTTTGTATTCCTCACCACCACAGCCGGCGAGTATGCCATCGAGCAGGCTTATGAAATGAATGTGCAGGGATTCTTTGTGAAAGGGCAGACGCTTGGGCAGATACGAGCGCTGATTGGAGAAATTTTTGTTTACTGGCAACAATGCCGCCACCCGAATAGTTAGCAGTGGCGCCGGAGGTCAGAGCGCCCCGGGTGCGCCTGCCGCGATTGCGAGAAACTCTCCCGCGATCTCGATACTTTCCGAAAAGCTCAGCGGTTTGGTAAAATAGGCGTGAGCGCCGAGCTTCATGCAGTTTTCCTTCTCGATGAGATTGATGGAGGTGGAGTAGATAATGATCGGTATACGATTGAACCGTTCATCGGCTTTTACCCTACGTAGCAACTCAACTCCACCCATTTTTGGCATGTTGAGATCGAAGACCAGCAACGATATTTCCGTGTTGGTCGCTGCCAGTTCTTCCAGGAAGCTAAGGCACTCGACTCCATTGCGCCGGAAATAAAGTACCTGAGCGGGCGCGATACTTGCGATGCCATCGGAGATGATAAGGTGATCTTCCTGGTCATCGTCTATAATGATAATGGGTGCGGAATGATTCATTGGGCTGCCTGGCTTTTTGGAAGATTGATAATGAAAATTGCACCACCCCCCGGTTTGCTTTCGGCCTTAATCCTCCCGCTATGCATTAAAACAATCTTGTAACATATGGCGAGGCCAATACCGGTACCTTCATATTTCTCCCTGGTATGCAGGCGTTGGAATATGCCGAATATCCGCGTACTGAATTCCGGTTCAAAACCAATCCCGTTGTCCTCGAAAGTGATGCAGATCTCATCGTCGTTAGTTGTGCAGACCACATTGAGAACGGGGGGGACATCATCTTTCGAATATTTCAAAGCGTTGGACAAGAGGTTCTCAAATAATCGTTGCATCATCGGTTCGTCCGCTTCAATCACCGGCAAGCCGGAATGCGTGATGACCGCTTTCTTTTCCTTTATTAAGAGCCCGTAGGTTGAAATTGCCTTTTCCAGTCCCCGGGCAAGGTCAACAGATTTTACGTTAAGCAGTTTTCGATCCACCTGGGAGAAGGCGAGCAGGTCACTGACCATGCTGCGCATCCTGCTGCCGGCATTGATCATATTCTGCAGATAGGCCGCGCTCTTGGGCTCCATCCCCGGGCCATGGAGGTCTTTGATGTAATCGCTATAAAAGATAATTTTCCGTAAGGGCTCCTGTAAATCGTGACTCGCTATGTAAGCAAATTGCTGTAATTCTTCATTACTCCTGTTAAGTTCACTGATATTATCCTTCAGGCGGAGCTGGATGCTTTTGAGTTCTTCATTGTCGCGCAGCGTCTGTTCGAATAACTTCCTCGCGTTGATATCGATGAGAAAACCAAACCATTTGTTGGTGTTGTTCTCCTGGGTTACGGGGTGTATGGACACCATGTGCCATACGAATTCGCCATCCCTGTTCCGGATACGCCACTCCGCTGTGATCGGTTGGCGTTTACTAATATTCTCCCTGATCGATTTACTGTTGGGGCGGTCATCGTCGTGAACAAGTATCCAGTTGTTCCGATTATTGAGTTCCTCGGATGTGCGTCCTAGAAAATTACGCATCCACCTATTGATGTAGTTGATATTACCTTCCTCGTTCAGGGAAAACATCATCAGCGGAAGTGTGTCGGTCAGTTCCCGGTAATGCTGTTCGCTTTCGCTGAATTTCAGTGCCATCTCCTGCAACTGTTCATTCTTTCTTTTAATTTCATCGTATGGTGACAGAGGTGGTTCATTCCGGAACACCGAACGCCATTCGTCCAGCTTCCTGGCATCGATGGCAGAAACCGGGCCGATGTGATAAGACAATTCGATGGAAGACTCACTGTGCTGGGTGAGCACATTGAGTTTCCGCAAAATATGCTTCGTATATTCCAGACCTTTCTTATACCTGGGGGTATTAATGTTATCGTCCTTTATACAGGCTACTATCGATCTTTTTTTGTCTTCGGATATTCCAAGTGTAAGGCAGCCATTCTTACCGTGTTCTATGGCATTACGCGACACTTCGGAAACTGCTGTAGCAAATGTGGTCTGGGCGGCCAATGACAGCCCGACAATCTCTGCCAGCTTCATTGATCTTTTATGCGCAAGGACAAGATCCATCTCATTTTCCAGGGTGACTTTCGCAAGGTTGTGCATGATCAATGGTTTATTCTTACAATGACAATGGACATATCGTCGGTATTCCTGGCAAAGTCTTTAAACAGCACCGCGGCAACGATCGACAGGTCATACTTAAGGATGCCCGGATATTTCCACAGATCCCATTTGGTACGGATGCCATCGCTGCACATGATGAGTAACTGTATTTCGTCCGCCACCACTTCATGATCTTTCAGGCTGGTGGGGATGTTATAACCGATGATACCGTTGTAACTCATCAAGGTCCGTTGCTCGATGCCGTTGATGAACCTTATGGAAATGTTGCCGACACCACAAACGTTCCACCCGGAGCGTTTCTCCTGGTAGTTGGCCACTGCGCCTACCAATCCCCGTGTCTTTTTTACGTGGAGGTGAAGGTTTCTTATCGTCTCAGCGGCACTTGTTTCCTTGCAAGTCAGGAACGCATCAGTCGCCGCGTGCACTGCGATCGCGGCTTCCTTACCGTGACCCAGCCCGTCTCCCAGGAAGAACCGGGCGCCTCCCTTATCACTAACACAGCAAAATGCGTCACCGCATTCCGTTTCACCCGCTTTGGCTACTACGAGGGATCGAACCTCCATGGGCTTTTTTTGCATTGGTAACGGTGTGCTGAAGACCCGGCAAAGGAGGATGGTTCCCCACTCCTTCTGTGTGTAAACCTGGAATACGTCGGAGAGGCGTTGAATCGCGCCCAGTCCCTGGCCAAGTGTATTGGTAGTAGACACTCCATCCGCCATCATTTTATTCAGCTCGGCGATGCCTGCCCCATTATCGATGGCGATCAGTTCAATTCCTTCTGTTTCCGCTTGCGTAATACGCTTCACCAGGAGATTGCCGCCCCCGCCATGCTTCACGAGATTGGTGACAATCTCCGCGACGATGATATCTACTTCACCTACTTTGGTTTCGCTGAACCCTGCTTCAACTGCAATTGTCCGGATATCTTTTTTTAATAGCGCGAAATAGCTCCTGTCTGCCACAGTAAAACACAGGTGTTTACCCATTTTTCCATTTTATTATCCTGATCAGGGTCCCCTGTCCAGGCGTACTCTTTATTTCGAATTCGCTAACGAGTCTTTTTGAGCCAGGTAACCCGAGACCCAGGCTTTTGCCTGTTGAGTAACCATCTTTCATTGCGGCAGGAATATCAGCGATACCGGGGCCTTTGTCATCAAAGCTTACCCGAATCCCATTTTCTTTTCCTTTACTGACGATCTCAATTACCGTTGCGCCGCCATTTGCATATTTCAACATGTTTCGAACCAGTTCG
>JAJTCI010000162.1 GCA_021323155.1 Chitinophagaceae bacterium
TATCGCAACAAAGGGTTACTGGAAAAACTTGCTTAACCGCAAACTTCTTAGTAATGAGCGATAAACTGCAAATGTTCGAGAACCGTTTGCTCAAAGTGTACAAGCACAAAAGCAAACTCGCCCGGCGGCAAAACATCTCCTGTTACCGGGTATACGACCATGACCTGCCGGAATTTCCTTTCGCGATAGAACTGTATGACAACAGGGTGTACCTGGCGGAATACCGTCGCCGACATGGCATGGACGAAGCTGCGCACGAGGAATGGCTGAGCAGTTGCATGGAGGTGGTGAGCCGGATACTATCCGTGCCTAAGGAACGGATATTCGACCGGCAGCGAAAGAAAATGGATCACCGGAGCGAGCAGTATGAAAAGCTGAACGTGCAGCAGGAATTCTTCACCGTGGAAGAAAATGGATTGAAATTTCTCGTCAATCTCAGCGACTACCTGGACACCGGGCTATTCCTCGACCACCGGGTGACACGGGAAATGGTACGTAAGGAAAGCGCGGGTAAAAGGTTTCTGAACCTTTTCTGTTATACCGGTTCCTTCTCTGTGTATGCAGCCGCGGGTGGTGCCGCCTCTGTGACTTCCGTGGATCTTTCCAAAACCTATCTCAAATGGGCGGAGGACAATATGGTGATCAACCGGTTTAAAGACAAAGAGAAATACCAGTTTGTGCACGCCGACGTTAAACAGTACCTGAAAACATTACCGCCCGGCAGCTTCGACCTGGTAGTGATGGACCCTCCCACCTTCAGCAACAGCAAGCGAATGAAGGATTTCCTGGATATACAACGGGATCACGTGGAATTACTGAACGATGCACTGGCCGCTACCACCGCTGGCGGTGTTATTTATTTCAGCACCAACTTCACCAGGTTCATTCTTGATACGGAAAACATCGAGGCTGCGGAAATTAAAGACATCACGAGAGCCACTACCGCTTTCGATTTCGAGGGAAAGCTCAAAAGATGGTGTTACCGGATAACCAGGTCTTAGGGAAGCGCAACGGCCAGGCTATCGTTGCGCAATATATAATGCCGGGTGACCAGCCAGTCCAGGTAAAGAAACCTGATGGAATAACAGGTTGCAACAGTGTCCTTGTTGTACCACACGTGCAGGGAAAGCTCATTCGCATTGACCCGTCTTATCCAACCATCCCCTTGTGCCTCCCATTTGTCAGCCTTTGCAGGCGCGCCTACATAACTGTGCACGACATCCCGCTTGTGTCCCAGCGGCACGTTATGCCATTTATATGGAATACTTGTTTCTGCGGCCGAAGGAATGATCAATTCGAATAAAAACAGATACACTAAAATGCCTATGAAGAGCAAGACAAGAAAATATTTAAGCAGGCGCCGCATCAGCCCTGCTTTTCAAAACCGTAATCCCGCTCCACGAGGCAGATCCTTGTCTTATAAGCGCTGTACCATTGCTTAATGCCGAGTTGTTGCGCAGCAAGGTGATCCGAAACTTGTTTCCAGTTGCGGATATCTTCCATTGAGCGCCAGTAGGAAACCGTGATCCCCACTCCATCTCTCGCGGATTCGTGTCCAAGGTACCCGGGTTGTTGCGCCGCAAGGCTCGCCATCTTTTTCGCCATTTCATTATAGCCCTGGTCGTCGGGAGTTTTCAGAGAGGTAAAAATGACGGCATAATAAGGGGGCTGTGGCGTATTGGCGATCATCCCGCAAAGATACCAGCAATCTATTTCTTTTTCTTCGTGGGTTCATCCACTGCCCAGACATTGCAAGGGCTTGGACAATTATTACACCAGCCACCGGTGATAAAGCCATCCACTTTGGTGGCTATATCGGTATACAGTTTTTCAAACGTGATATAGTTAGCGGTCATGGTGAAATAAAAATCGCCATCATAGACATACCCATTTACGGTGGCGCCGTAATGTTCGTACCCATCAGTGGTAACGGTAATACTTAACGTGAGGTTGGGCGTTCCACCATCCACGAGCTGGTATTTTGAACTGTAGCCATTCATTGCATTCACGATAAAGGCCGGGCGGGTGCGCTGGGCTTCGGGAAGGTCTTTCATCGTATAACTGCCTCCAAGATTGATCTTCACCATAATGGGACTATAACTAAGCGGTTTGTGTTTGACACATGGGAGCGGTTTATATGTTTGTTTAGGCGCGGCACAGGCAAAAGCCATCGCGATAAAAGCGCCTG
Source organism: Chitinophagaceae bacterium (assembly GCA_021323155.1). Classification (GTDB taxonomy): domain Bacteria; phylum Bacteroidota; class Bacteroidia; order Chitinophagales; family Chitinophagaceae; genus JAEZDC01. The sequence goes on from JAJTCI010000162.1 coordinate 2,189, forward strand.
CCAGCAGCAGCGCAAAACACAAGGATCTAAGTCTTTTCATAACCGTGAAATTTCAGGATAGGAGTGAATATGATGAAGGTGGTCACGATCGCAGCATAGATTACCATATCGAACCAATCAAAGGTCCCGGGGATAATATGGGCATACTGGGCGGCCTCAGTAAGAAACGGCAACGTCAGTACAAGAAGGCTCCCCCACGTCTCAAGGAAACCTTTCCTACGAAGGAAAAAGATGGTGGCACACAAAGCAACACACCAGGTGATGTCGGAGAAGTACCCAGCAAGAAACATCCGTACCGGTGTGGCAGGAATGAAAAGGGGTTCGCGCGTAATGGAAAAAGCCCGGAATAATGCGATATCGGGTCTTATGTAAAAGTAATTGGCGGTACCGGCGCCTAGTACAGCTATGATGAAAGCCGGAAGCTTTAATTGGTGTACCCATGGCATTGTCGCAGCCGGCTGCATGATGTGCGCAAGTTTGTATATAAACTTACGCCTGGCCACCAGCCCCTGCAATACCATATATACGGTGATTTACCTACCAAGATGTTGGTATTACGGACTGTTTTCGCCGGCCGGATCTATGCGCGTTCGACGTTACCGGTTTGCAATAAGAAGTGCTCATGAATTTTCAATACCTGAGGTAACACCATCTGTTGTTCATCGTTCACGATCACGAAATCACATAGACGCATTTTGATCGCATCATCGATCTGGCTGTTCATCCTGGATATGACTTCATCCCGCGTGAGGCTGCTACGGTCCATCACTCTTTTAATGCGGAGGTGCGTTGGCGCGTAAACACCGATCACGTATTGCAGGTTAAATGCTGAACCTGCCTCAAACATCAGGGCAGCTTCTTTGATAATATAGGGGGCTGATTGCTTTCCCGCCCAATCCAGGCCTGCCTGGATGGCCGCAGGATGAACCAGTGCATTCAGCTTTTCCAGTTCATAGCTATCGTTAAATACTTTCCCGGCGAGGTATTTCCGGTCTAGCCGACCACCCTTATAGGCGGCGTCCCCGAACTCGCTACGGATGGCTGCTGCCAGCGACGCATCATTTTCCATGATGTTTTTCGCGGCCGCGTCAGCATCGAATACCGGTATACCCAATACTTTGAAAATTTCGGCAACCAGCGTCTTCCCGCTGCCGATCCCACCGGTTAGTCCAACCTTTAGCATGGCTAAAAGTAAAAACAGCCGGCCGAACTACGAAATGCGAATCGTAGGAGCACAAAAAATCCCGGTTCTGAGAACCGGGACCTGTTAATTATAATATCGTCGCACGAATGCGCGAACAGTATCTTTATACTTTCGCTACGGTAGCTTTATTGATCGCCGCTGTCATTTCCTGGCTGATGGCCGCTTTTTCGATCTTCAGGTAACTGCCGGGACTCACCTCCAACTGTATCGTTCCATCCTCGTTGATCTTATTGATCGTACCGTGAATGCCAGCGATGGTCACGATCTTATCTCCCTTCTGCATATTTTCGATGAACTTCTTCTGCTCTTTTGCCTTTTTAGCCTGCGGGCGGATCATAAACATCCAGAACACCAGGATGATGGCGCCCATCATCAGGAAAGATACCATCGGGTTGCCCTGTTGGCCGCCTGCGGATAATAATACTACATTGATCATTGTATTGTGTTTTGCTTATTTACTGTTTGACCGTACCAGAGAATACCAGCATGTGATTCGGATCCGGCTTTGTATTCATTATTACGGTGATTGATTTGCTGACCTCGGGCCCCTGGTTAATGCTGTTGAACACCGCCTTGATCGTCCCTTCTTTGCCCGGCATGATGGCCTCTTTTGGAAATTCCGGGGTTGTACAGCCGCAGCCGGCATTCGCGCTATGTACAAATAAAGGCTTGTCGCCGGTATTCCGGAACCGGTACACCAGGTCTACCTTGTCGCCGGCCCTGACCGAACCAATATCCCTGGCAGAGTCCAGCCACTGTACAGTGGTGTAGTTGGCGGCATCGTTATCATCCAAAGGAATGGGCTGATCCAGCGGTTGCTTACCTTTTGAATTAGCTTTTTCTGTTGCATCGCTGCCGCACGCGGCCATCAAAAAAGCAACGCAGGCAAATAGAATAGTTGTGTACCTCATAAACTGCAAATGTACATTTATGCTTTTTGCTTATTGAAATCGATCTTTTGAATTTTCCCCGTGGCAAGGAGTTCTTTGTGGATATTGTCCAGTACCCCATTCACGAACTGACCACTTTGCTGGGTGCTGTATTCCTTGGCGATATCGATATACTCGTTGATCGTGACTTTGGGCGGTATCGTTTCAAAATAAAGGAATTCGCAGACACCCATGCGCATCATGATCATATCCAGCTGGGCGATCCGTTCTGCATCCCAGTTCTTCAGTTTGGGTTTAATGAGTTCCGCGACGTATTCTTTCTTTTCCCGGGCAGTTTGCAGGAGCGATTGGGCGAACTTCCATTTTTCTTCAGTGATCATTTCCCTGAGATCGAATGAAGCCGGTTTCTGCAGGTAATTACTTACCAGTTGCACCATCATCTCCGCGTCATCATCCCAGTTGTTGAAATGTTCTTCGATATGGCTGGTAAAGGATTCCGAAGGCAACATGATGTTGGTGAAAATAAATTTCACGATGTCCCGCTCCTTTCCTTTTTCCCTTTGCTGCGCGGCGATATAAGCCTGGTATTCGGGTGTCTCCGTAAGCTCGATATACAGCTTGCGAATAAGCTCCGCATGATCGATGTTCCCCATGCGCAGGTTGGCCAGCGACGCTTTATAGGATTCACTTTCCAGGATCTTCCAGACAACTTCGTTACCCGCCAGTTTGATGTTTACGTTCAGATCTTCCGCTGAAGGAAGGTTCTTGGAAGCCTGGCGGACAGCGTATTTCTCTGCATGCCGCGCGATCTCCGTGATTACGTGAACGAGGTAAACAAACAGGTCTTTAGATGCGTCAATATTCTGGCGAAGGGTTTTCACAGGATCGGTCTTACCGGTATCTTCCATCGTCTCCAGCCCGTATAAAAGCTGCATCACCTTAACTCTGATATTTCTTCTGCTGATCATGTGTCTAAAGAACTTTAAAGGGCAGCGAAGATAGGCGATTGAAATTATTCTGCTGCCGCCTTTGGGATTTCCATGAGATGCCAGCTGTACAATGGATAACAGCACAAAGAGATCGGGGCGTCTTTTAGGAAAGGGGCCCGACGGCCGACCAAATGGCCGGCACTGGTGAAAACGCTGGGGGTGCGGAACTTCTATTGAGCACCAAAGGGACTGTAGCGACCGTCATATTGCAATTTTGACACCTGCCATATGGGAAAATTAGCGCACCTTTGCCGCCATTTCTGACAGGGATCAGGCGGTTTCCCGGCTGGACTTCAAGCAAAACTGAAAATTTGGCAAGTTCTGGCCCGGTGGCAGAGAACTTGATAAACCGAACCTGTCAAACCTTTATTAATCAACTAACAATAAAAACCAAACGTATGGCTGAAAGTCTGAAAGTAACTCCTTTACACGACAGAGTTATCGTAAAACCCGCCGCTGCTGAAGAAAAGACCGCAGGCGGAATCATTATCCCTGACACTGCAAAGGAAAAACCTCAGCGCGGCA
>JAJTCI010000163.1 GCA_021323155.1 Chitinophagaceae bacterium
AAGAAAGAAACATAACAAAATGCCTAATAAGTAACGGCCGAGAGAGCGTTGTGTCATAAATATTTAGTTTCCCTTCCACGCTCAATTACCATTCCACCAATATATCAATCCGGCAGGCGACCTGCAGCTTAACCAATTGTTGCTGAAATTGCCCCGTTTCGGGTTACTAAAATTGTTAGCATTCCCTTTCCACGCCTTATCTTTGTTGGGTGAAACTATTTGAGGATACCATGTTGTTTGATGCGGGTAGAAAAGGGTTTACCGATTTCGCCCTGCCCGCTGCCGTGTTGAAACTGTGGGAACAATTCTTTGAAAAAGAGGAATCGGACCGTTACTATAAAACGATACTGGAAACTTCGCCATGGCGCCAGCGGACCCGTAAAATGTACGACCGGATGGTCCTGGACCCAAGACTGATCGCCTGGTATGGCGAAGGCAACGATCCCTGGCCGGCGGCGCTGCTGGAGATCAAAGACCGCGTAGAAAGCCAGTGCGGTATCAGCTTCAACAGCGTTTTATTGAATTATTACCGTGACGGAAACGATTCCGTCGCCTGGCACAGTGATACCCTACCCTCTTCCGGGAAACACCATCCAATTGCATCGGTGACGTTTGGGGAAACACGCCTGTTCAAAGTGCGCCATAAAACGGATAAGGATATTCCACAGCTGAGTATTCCGTTAACACATGGGAGCTTCCTGCTGATGGGTGAGCAAATGCAGTATCATTACGAACACCATGTTCCAAAGACAACACGGGATGTGGGTGCAAGGATCAACCTCACTTTCCGGATCTCCGATAAGGAATCCTGAACGCTTAAACCTGCTTGCGGACGTATTTGGTGAGGATCACGATCTGCTGGCCTTCGATCCTTCCTTCCACCTGTTCGGTATTGTCGGGCACCAGGCGGATATTGCGAACCACTGTACCAACCCGCGCGTTCACCGAGGATCCTTTTACATCCAATGACTTCGTAAGAATGACGGTATCGCCACTATTCAATACCACGCCGTAGGCGTCCTTATGCAAATCCACGGAAGATTCATTTTCATGATCTCGCCCATTCCAGTTGTTCCTCGTCAAAATAAAGCAGGTCCAGGCTATCTGCCGCCCAGCTTTCGTCCCGAAGGCGATTCAACATACGCCAGGCAACTACCTGCACCGCGGGCACCTCGCTCCACATACTCACCGGTAAGGCGGTCCTCCAATGGTCCTTATCCAGGTCCGCTTTTTTCTCCACCTGCGCCTGGCATTTTTCACAAAGCATGATGCAATTCTCCTCGTTCGCGTATTCCTTTGGCGGCACCTTGTATACCTGCAGATCGCCCATGGCACTACACAGCTCGCATTTGTCATCGCTGCGTTCCAACAGCTTTTCTTCAAGTTTCATTCCTGGAGTTTTGGCCGCGAATGTAATGATTATTGTATCGCTACACCTTCACCGCACGCCAGCATACATTGACCGTCGGAATGTTTAGGTGGTGTTAATAATCGCCCGGCATTCCATTTTATACTGCATAAATGCAGCAAAAAGATCGTTTTCTGCATCTGGTATAAAAGAAGCAATTAAACATCCGGATCTACAGAATGTCTTAATTGTAACATGGAAGTCTAAAACAAAACATCATGATCACGATCTTATTTTTAACAGCGATATGCGCAGGGATACTGAGAGAGCTGGCGGATCGTGGTACCCGTCATGATGGCCGGCCCACCCAGTATGATCTCGCGAAATGGTTCAGGAAAAATATCTAAATAACAGTTGACTAATGGCTGATAACTGTAACCCCGCTCCTCCTGGAGCTGGGTTTTTAGCTTTTGGGATAGTTCCATCCACGATCAATTGATAAGTTTCAAAGACAGTTTTCCTTACACGTATTGCGAAATGAAAATTTTGTTTCTACCTTACCTTGCCACCCGGGTCCAGGGTGATAAGCTGAAACAACCATTACAAAAACTGCTATATGAAGTATTACCTGCTCATCCTGTTCACCAGTTTTTTGGCCGGGGCAGCAGCCCAAAAAAACGACAAGCCTGTACAAAGTGCAAACAAGTTAAAAGCGATTCCACCGGGATTTAAATACGCGGCGGAAGTTAAGAACTTCGCCTATGTGCCAGGTGGCAGTTTTGTTGCTGGTCGCTTTATCGGTGGCGACTCAATGACCATCGAGAATTACCGCACTGTTTCGGTTGGCTCCTTCTACCTTGCCCGGACCGAAGTGAGCAATGGCGAGTACCGGGAATTCACGAACTACGTGCGCGATTCCATAGCCCATACCCTCCTGGGACATTTTAAGAAAGGTTCAAAAATTATCGACTGGAAGCCAGCCATTGACTGGAAAGCCGAAGAACTGGAGCCGATGATGCTTGCAATAAACGATCGCATATTTGGACGGAGGGAAGTTGATGCCGATAAACTCGCCTACCGGGATGCCAACGGTGATACCACCTATGTTTATCCTGACACGCTGGTTTGGATCCGGGACTTTAACTACTCATACAACGACCCTTTGACCAGGCGGTATTTTACTCACAAAGCCTTTTCCGGGTACCCGGTGGTTGGAGTACGCCATAAACAAGCGGTGGCCTATTGCAATTGGAAAATGGCGATGTGGAACAGGGCCTTGGGTGATAACCGCTTTTCGCTCAGGCTGCCTACCTCCGCCGAATGGGAGTATGCTGCAGGGGGAGCCAGTCCCGATAGTTTTACCGTATTAGACCCAACGCAAACCTCGGAATTTAAATTCCTGATGAGTGGAGATAAAACACCAAACAAAGGCTACCGGTACAATTTTGGGATGATCATTGACATTAACCAGTACCCGCTGAAATTTTTCCAGGATGACGGGACTTTTTATACAGCCGCATGCAGGTCTTATAAACCCAGCGACAAAGGGTTGTTTAATTTACAGGGCAACGTGGCGGAATGGACCAGCGATTGGGGTTGGATTCAATCCTTCCCCCCAAAGTCAACCGTGTTTGAACAATTCAAATTAAAATACCCCAATTCACCAATGGCAAAATTGAATGTCTCGGAGGCAAACGCATATCTCAACCGGTTCCGGGTGGTGAAAGGCGGTTCCTGGGCATCGGGGCCTTTTTACCTGCAGCCGGCAATTAATGAATTCTTTTTGCCTGAGGCCACGCATAGTTACCTGGGGTTCAGGGTAGCGATGGATGTTCAGTGACAGGCGGCCCGCTTCTAAAGTTCATCTATCTTCAGGCTGTTAACCCATAGTCTATGAGAAGTTACTTTATTTTTTTTGCTATCTGGATGGGCTGTCTCGCCGATGTATCTGCCCAGAAAACTTTTGACTACCCGCCGAATGATTCGGTGAAAGTCTGCCTTGAAAAATTCTGCGACAGCACCGTACTGGAAGCCTCAAAATTGCTGAAATATAAATCCCTTGAACTGGTAACAGACACAAAGGGGTTAAAGGTGAAGGCATTTAACCTGGTGCTGCTGGACAAACTCAACCAGGTGGTCTTTATGCAAACGGTCAAGGACGACGAACTGGACAACTATCACATCAGCTTCTTCAAAAAAGCCGTGGCTAAAATGACGATCAACACCATTGTGGCCTGCGACAAAAAAGGGAATTGCTATTCATTGAAAGAACTGAATTTCCGTATCAACCCCTGACCCGCAGCCTACTCCTGCGACCCGTTCGGCCCCTCGCCATTTTCGTACAAATCGTGAACCCTTTTCGTCGATTCAATCACCGTATTCGTCGATTAAATTTGGATTTCGCTCATTAAAAATCGTATATTCAATCAATCCGATTGTCTGCACACCCGACGGGTGTCTGCACAAGAAAAAGGCTCCACTCCCAAAGGCTATCTGTACAAGAAAAAAGGTTCTCCGCTGCTCAGGAAAACCTCTCTAAAAAAAATTTCCGCTATTCACCCCTGCCTTCTCTATCCATCGCGGAACATACGTATCGGGGCCATTCCGGGTACGTCAGGACTTCACGCAGACTTCGGGCAGACTCCCTGGATGCGCCGGGGATGCGTCGGAGATACGTCGGGCATCAGCCCGACCGACTCCCTGCCGACTCCCTGCCGACTCCCTGCTGCATTCTTGCTCACCAGCAATGCATACCCATTGCAGCTACAGTTGGAAGCCTTCTGCCTGGCGGGGTTGCCGCCAACATTAGCAGTGTATGTTGACTACCACTCCTCTTCCTCCTCGTATTCGTCCTCATCGATCAACGCCTTGAACAAAAGTTTCACACGCTCCGACCTGCGGGCGATCTTACCGGCATAATCAGCATCCGCGGCGAAAATGGAAACCACCGTCAGTATGCCGTCGTCATACACCACTTCCATTCCCTTCTTATAGTGAATATGGTGGCCTTCGTAATCACCATAGCTACGGGTCAGGTAATCCTTACCGAACTTTTTCCTCGCCACTTCACTTTTTTCACGGAGTTTGATCCCGTCAATGGCAAAGGATTCACTGAGTGTGGCGCTGGAGACATAAGTGGACAGCTTGAAAAAGTTCACCTTCCCGTTCAGGAAGAAAATGCTGTACACCGGGTAATTCTTGGGCGTTTTATTGAAGATGATCGCCTCATCGAAGTCAAGTACGAATTGCGGTACGCTGTCAATAGAGAAATCCTCTCCGTTGGAAGTGTAGGACCGCATGTTTTCTACATAGGTCTCCGTACGAAAATCATTACCAAGAAGTTTTTGCACCTGCGCCTTGGTCATGCCTAGTTTTAATTCGCCGGCGCCAACACCAGGGATTATCCTCACCACTCTCTGGCCAATACCGCTGAAAGACAAAAGGAGAAATAATGAAGCAATAATTGAAATTCTCATAAATCAGGATTTAGTTTTTAATAAAGGAGGTCAGGACAAAGAGTCGCCAGGCAACTCCATTGCATAAAAGCCCTCGCTGTTTGTAAATCCTTTAACGAAAAATAATGGGGGTATGGGCACAAAAAAAGCCGGCGCTTGATGCGCCGGCTCCTACAAGGAATCTCTTATTGCTTCTGGAAGCGTATCGTTACAGGGGCCTCGTCCGGCGCAGCCAGTCGCAACATATACACGCCCTTTGCCAGCGCGGCTGTATTGACGGGAACGATCGTCGATCCGGCGCCAATAGCTATTTTGCCCGTGATCACTACCCTGCCATCAGCACTCAACACCTGCAGGTCAAGCGCTTTAGGAACGATGCTTTCAACCCGTACCTGTATCAGGTTCGTTGCCGGGTTTGGATAAACAGTAACATCCATGGCGCCCGTGTTATTGATCTTTCTTACCGGGCTGTATGTATACGATCCATCCACATCCACCATCCTCAGGCGGTAATAGTTCATTGAACGTGGGAATTTATTGTCGGCGTAACTGAATTCCTCTGGTCCGCCTGCCATCGTGGCAATGCGCGTGAAGTCGCGCCCATTATCGCTTCTCTCTAATTCAAAATGACTGAACTGGGATTGTTGTGCCACGCGCCATTTCAACAGGTTGTCGCCTTCACGTTTTGTAGCCGTAAACGATAGCAGTTTCACCGGGAATACCGCGGTAACAATAGAGGTGTTATCCGTATTGGTTACGATCGGCAGGTTGTGATCGAAATAAATAGATGCGCGGTTCTGGATCACATCACCTGCCACCACCGTCTCCCGTGCATTGATTTCAAAGCTCACATAACCATGACTCATCGGTTCGTTCCGGTTGCTGTCCACCAGCAGGATGTCGTTGAATATCCAGGTGCAAACGCCATTCTTAACACTCAGTTGGTAATCATGACTGGCGCTGATCATCTGCAGCGAGTTCCAGTCGAGTTTGGTATCCAGTGTGTCCTTAATGAAAATATTGAAAGCGGTGTCTGACCCTGTGTTCTGGAAGCGGATCGTGTATTGCAGCTTTTCACCTGCCGCGATCGAGGACCCGAGCATTCTTCCGTCATGGATCTCTTTCTTGTCGTTGGGGTCGTAAGAGCCTGTTACACGCTGGCGTAGCGTTGAAATATTATCAGCGGGCGTTTCGTCCGTTGCACCTGATGTAATAGTGGCTACAGATACAAGCGTATCGTTCTGGTTTAGCGCAGGTGGAGTGTGTGAGGTGAAATAAATAGTAACCGCACCCCCGTCACCGGGTTTGAGTGCAGTAAAATTCCACCGGAGTGTATCCGCCACTGCATATGCGGGCGCAACCGAAGCGGAATCAAAATTCAATTTACTTGCTTTAACAAGTGTTATCGTTACATCCGCGGTATCAGTTCCTTTATTACCGTATACCAGTTTATACTTCACACGGAAGCCGGGTCGCGCGGGGCTTATAGGAAACAGGTTCACGAACATGTCTCTTTTCCCGGGTATCGGCTGCACAGCAAAAACTACCGTATCGATATTAAAATAAGAGGAGAACGACGAAGTGTCCTGCACAGGCACAACGGTATGATAAGGTGACAATGTTGCTAACCGGGAATGGTACGTACCCGTATCTACAAACGTTTCAAAATACCCGGAAGGTGTAATAATAGAAAACGTGTCCGTCCCTCGCATCACGTTCACTTTCGCTGGTTTATAGAAAGGTTCTGTGGCGTCCTTTATGCTGTTGGCGTTGGCATCGTAAAAGGCGTGACCAGTAATGGTATTGTATCGGACAGACTGCAGGTTGAGTGAGTCAACCATCAAACCGATATTGTATCCATAGCTCTCTACGGAGCCAAGGCCATAAGTATACCCGGTGAAAGCGTAATTACTTTCCACGTAGCATTGGGCGA
>JAJTCI010000164.1 GCA_021323155.1 Chitinophagaceae bacterium
ACCCCTATGGTTAACCAGGCCCCCGGACTGATATCCCCCGATCGCCTTACCTTCGCTGCCCATAAAAAGAGCACTGATGCGGATCTTCGTTTGCCTGGTAATGTCTATGTCTTTTGGTGTATTTGCCCGTTCCCAGGGCTCGGATACGTTGACGGTGGTGAACTGGAATATCGAGTGGTTCGGCTCGCCCTCGGCGGGGCCGTCGAATGACAATGTCCAGGAAGCGAACGTGGTAAAGATCCTGCGGTACCTGAACGCCGACCTGTACGGACTGAACGAAGTGGTGGATACGATGCGGCTCCGCCGGGTGGTGGACTCTCTTGGAAGTAATTACGGTTATTATATCTCGCTTTTCGGCAGTGCAGCGCCATCGCCTTTCTCGCCCAACTGGGTGACCGCGCAGAAACTCGCTTTTATTTACCGCAAGGACGTGTTCTCCAATATCCGTACGCGCGCCATGCTGAACAATGGTAGCAGCGCTTACTTCAATTTTGCCAGCGGGCGGTTCCCTTTCCTTTTCAACGCGAACGTGAACAAGAGCGGTAAGAAGAGGAACGTGAGCTTCATCCTGATCCATGCGAAAGCGGGAGCTACCGCCAATGATTTCAACCGGCGCAAGGACGCCGCGCGTGAATTGAAAGACACGCTCGATCCGTATTTCACTAACCACCCGATGATACTGATGGGTGATTACAATGACGAACTGCAGGGCAGTATCGTATCCGGGTACACCGTATCGCCATATGATATCATTGTGAAAGATTCGGTACGTACAGCGGCGAATTATTATCACTCCATCACCCTGCCACTCGAGTATGCCGGTGAACGTTCTACGATCAGTTATAACAGCGTGATCGATCACCAGGTGATCAATAAAAGGATGGACAGTATGTACGTGCCGGGTTCGGCAGACATCCGGCAGGATGTTTCCAACGTGGTCCCCGATTATTTCACAAGGAACACTTCAGACCATTATCCCGTTTCTTCCCGTTTTGCCATTACCAGCGGGGATACTTCCGTGGTGATCGTGAACCCACCACCGCCTCCGCCACCGCCCGTTGTCTTCACCGGCTTCCGGTTGTGGCCGAATCCTTTCCAGCAAACCCTCGTATTCCGGTCAGGGAAAACGCTTACGAATGTTACGGTCAGTATTTATAATGTTGCCGGGCAGAAAGTGTGGGAGCTGTCACTTCCACAGGTGACTACGCAACTGTTCAACGAGGTGCAGTTGCCTTACTTCGCGAAAGGGATGTACTTCTTTATCCTGCGCAGCAACGAAGAGACGATCCGGGAGAAGATATTACGGCAATAAAAAAACCGCTTCGGTTGGAAGCGGTCCTTTTTATTGATAAGATCCTTTGCTTAATTATTAAACTTCACATCGTCAATATTGATCCGAACCTGGTTGGTTGGAGCACTGATGCTCGCGCTGGATGTATTGAGAATCCTTACACGAACACTTTCAGACGCCAGGGCACCTATGGTAAACGTGGTGGTGGTAAAGGTTCCTTTTACAGTGGTGGTGGTATTGCCAACTTTTGTCCAGTTAGCACCGCCGTTCTTAGAGATATACAATTCAAAAGAAGGCGTCATTGTACCTGTACCCTCGTTGAAGTTGGTTTGGGCGTGCTTCAGTTCTACTGATTGCAGGCCGTTAATGCCGAATTCAGTCTGGATGTAACCGTTGTTAGAACCTACCGTTCCCCTGATCCTTGCTGACTGCAGGCCATTGAATACATCGCTTCCCGCGGTAGTGCCGATGAGGGCATCGCTGAAGGTCCATGAACCGGAGTTCAACGCTACAGTTGCTGCCGTATAGCTCGTTTTAGCCGCGCCTTCAAATGTTTCAACGATGCTTGACCCGCCTGAAGAATTCAGGGTGGTGAAGGATATCTCGTTGCCATAAGAAGTGCCGGATGTATTTGTGGCGTATGCGCGCACATAATAAGTAGTGTTCGCGGTAAGCCCCGTGATAGCACTTGTGAACGTGCCTGTACCGCTGCCATCCGTCGTCTTTGTAGACAATGCCACGGTTGGGTTGGGTGATGTACTCCATACCACGCCGCGTGCGGTCACTGACGAGCTGCCTGCAGAAGTTACGTTACCCCCGCTGGTAGCGGTGGTTTGTGTAATGGCACTGATGGCGGTGGTAGAAACAACGGCCGCGGGAGAGCTGCCTGTTACCACGTCAGCCGCGCTGCGCAATGTGAGTTGGGGGGTGCCGTTAAACAATGAAACATAACCAGTGAGTGTCGTTGCAAATGAAGGCAATGTTAATCCCAGCGTATTTCTAACAAAAGAAACGATGGTGCCGGAGGCATCTGTGACATTATAGTTGGTGCCGGTGGTATTGGTGGACGTCTGAACGATGTTCACATTATTCAGCTGAACAACGGTCGATGCCCAATTGTTGGTAACAGAAGCAGCGAGGTTGGTGTTGATCGCCGCTACGGTGGTAACCCTTGGGGTAACCGTTGCCGTTGTGATCTTCACGGAGCTACCTACGTTGTTGATCTGCATATCACCGTTGAAAAGGTCTACGGTAAGACCGGAGATATCTACCGCTACGCTGTCGTTCTGCAAATAGTTTGGGTTGTTGGAAGGGAAGCGAAGCTGGATGCCATAGCCGCTGCCATCCTGGATGCGGTAGTTGCCGTTTGCTTCATTCTGCGTATTTGAAACGATCGTACCCCTGATGCCGGTATTGGCAGGAATGCTTGCTCCGGAACCCAGGTTCCTGATCTCCTGGATGGTCTTATACACCAGGCTGGGGCTTACACCCGTACCGCAACGTGGACCTTTCATGTCCAGGTCGGTGGTATCACGCACGATCAGCTGTTTGGTGGTATTGAACACCGTGTAAATAGCCGTTGCTGTTCCGTTACCCTGGGGAACACGAACACCGGCAAAGCTTGCGTAGCCGCTCGTTCTCATGATAATGCTTTGTCCGCCGCAATTCTGCAGGTTGATGTTGGTGCTGGCTTTGTTGACAGAAGTGTCAGCATAGGTTTTGTTCAGGTCGCCTGTCTGTACTTCAAACCCTACGAGTTGAATGAGCATTGACTGGTAGTCGTTGTTCAACTGGGAAACCGTAACCACTGTTGGTGTAACAGGATTATTGAGCGAGCCTCTTTTGATGAAAGCATCCATAAAGGTGCTGCGGATACCTGCTGCAGCGGGTGTTCCGTTCTCTACAACGCGTGTGGCGAGTTTGATCATGTTGGCGCTGTTGGCGATATACAGTCCCTTACACACCACGAATATTTCACGGCCTACAGGGAAAATGTTGTAAAGACCGGTGGCGTCGATATCGATCTGGATACCAGCGGTGGCATCCTGGATATAGATCGATTTGTAAATGTTGCCGGTGCGGTCGTTACCCACTACGGTGCCTTTAATGATCACGTCGTCAGTGATGAGTGATAACTGGCCGCTGGACGTGGGATACATCGCCTTTAATTCCTTGATGGTCTTATTGGCGGTAACACCCGGGTCTGTCAGGGTCGCGGGCTCGTCGAAATTCTTCTTACAGCCCATTGCGAAGACCATCGTGAGCATCACTGCCAGGCTGCTGATCGATAAAATGGAGGATCTATGTTTCATAATAAAGTATTATCTGTTTTTATTATTGGAGGCGTAATGTAAGGCTGACGAAATAGTTCAGGCCATAGGAGTAGTAGAGCTTCGGTGGGAACTTATCGACATTCCTGCCGGCAAAATCAAAACGAAGTTGTTCAAATCCTCCACTGACGATGTTTTTATTGTTCAGCAGGTTGTTAACACCGGCGTTCAATACCAGGAAGGTGCTCCTGCCCATTCCCATTTTAGAAGGAACTTTCCAGGAATAACCGCCAAAGAAATCGAGGGTGAACTGCGCGTCTAATTGTCTTTGATCAAGAATGGAGTGATACAATGCTACGTCGCCCTCTTTGGTCAGGTCCAGTCCATCGACTGCTGCGCGGGAGCGGCGAATAGGATTGTAATCGAGCCACATCTCATCCATATAGCTACCAGTGAGGCTCACAAACCAGAAGTCAGGTGAGCGGTAATTCACACCCAGCGAATACGCTTCCTGTGGTGTGGAAGGAACGCGGTAGTTCTGCGAGTAGATCGTCTGTCTTGCCTGTGACACATCCAGCTGGGTGGAGTTGTTGTCAACCGTTACGATGGCATCCTGGCGGCTGTCGAAGAAATAGCGACCTAGTGCGGCAGCTGCGGAGAGCGACCAGGTGGTAGTGAGTTTGGTCTCTAAACCGATCTCTGTACCGTAATGCACCTTGTCGATATTGCTGAGCGCGTAGTTAACGAAATTCCTTACTTCATCATGGTAGAAGGTCATGACGTTCATCTGGTCGTCGAACCTGGTATAATAACCGGTCACCCTTGCTTTGACGTTCGGGGAGTTTAGTACATAACCACCTTCGATCGTCTGGATCTTCTCGCTTGTCACATTGTCCTGCACAAAATCACGCGTTCTAGGTGCGATGTATACGTTATCGAAGTAAGGCGCACGTGTGAGCATCGCCCCATTCAGGTAAACGTAATTGCGGCCATCTATTTTATAGGTGATGCCAGCTTTAACCGCGTAGTTCAGGAAATTGTTAGGATCTGCCTTGCCGAAAGAATTGTCGGGGAACAGGCCGTTCTTCACTTTACCTACCCTCCAGAAACTGGTGTGGGATAATTCCGCTGCGAGGAAGAGGTCGATGTTGTCGAGTTTTAAAATACCCTGTGCCCAGGTTGCGGCCTTCGTGATGTTGATATCGTAATTGTGGCCGTATTTGTCGCCTTCACGCACTATCCGGTTGGGATTATTCAGGTCGTTCTGTGCGGCACCGGGATTGCTTGGGAAATCGCGTTCGCCGAACTGGTTGAGGTCAACGTAATAATCTCCACCCAAGAGGTCATTCACCCTGTTGAAGTAGTTGTTCCGCTGCCACTGGTACGATGCACCCGCGGTAAAATCAACATTCTTACCGATGCGTGTATTAAATATTGAATTGAAGTTCACCCTGTCGGTGTAAATGGCCCTATCCTGTAAGATATAGTGTGAACGTTTGCCCGCCACTACCTGGCCTGCAACGACGCTGTCGTTGTTTGACCTGTTCGATTCGTATAGGCGGTCCCAGTTCACCTGCAGCAGATCGGGATTGGCGATGATCTCATTCCTGATCTGTGATTGCCATGCGGGATCAAGGTCGTAGCTGGGTAAATACCTGTAATAATCCGGCCTTGGATCAGCCGCGTTGTACCAATCCAGTGCTGTGGTAGCTCTTTCGCCGAAGGAATAGCCTGCGGCAGTGGTGAGCGTAGTATTGTTATTGATCCTGTATTCATGATTCAGGATAATGTAAGGCTGGTGTGATTTGGCAATATTGGCGTTGCGTTTCTTGCCGCTCTGCCATCCCCAGGCGGGGTTGTAGTAGTTGGAGCCGGAAAGGTCCATGGCTTCCTGTACGCTACCGGTTTGCCTGCCGTTCTCGGTGGGTGCACCAAACACGACGAGTGAAAGGAGGTGCCTGCTGCTGAGGCGTTTGTCTGCCGCGGCGAAATAGCTCCAGCCATCGTAGTAGGTGCCCGGTACATAACCTTCGTCGGCCCAGCGGCGACTTCCCGCAAATGCGAAAGCCCAGCCTTTCTTACTTACGCCGGTGCCGTGATAGAAATTGAAACGGTGGGTATAGTTCCTGTTGGACAAAGCGTAACCAAAGGAAGTTTGTTTGCGCTGCCTGCCTGCTCTTGAATCGATATTGGTAGAGCTACCGATATCGCCGAAGGCAAAAGTGTT
>JAJTCI010000165.1 GCA_021323155.1 Chitinophagaceae bacterium
GGAGGCAGGAAGGCAGGTCGCAGGGAGGGGCAGGGCACAGGCTGCAAGTTGCAAGTTGGAGGTGTGGCAGGGAAAACACAACAATTGTTACTTTTGGATATGTCCATTGACACATCCACATTTAACGAAGGCGATATTTTCTATACCCAGTATGATGGGAAATATCATTTGTATAAACTGTTGCGGAGGGATGATGAAATGGAGGGGTTCCATGGATTGAGTTATACGCCGCTGGAGGAACTTCCCGGCCAGCATGGACTTGACGGGCTGGAGGTGATGATCTATCACTCCCCTATCCACCGAGAAAGTTTCCGCGGAGCAAAATTACTGGGCAACAGCCCGGTGACCGATGACGAGCTGATCGGTTATTACGAGTACCTGAAACGGATGGAGGAGGATTTTGAAGACTCCGTCCAACACGCCACCGAGCATTACCACGAAGCGTACCGCCTGACGGATGAAGGAAAGCATGAAGCAGCGATCGAGGCTTATTCGAAAGCGATCGAACTGGTGCCCACTTTTTTCGAGGCGATCGATAACAGGGGGTTCTGTAAAATGGACCTGGGCAGGTGGAGAGACGCCATCGAGGACTTCCGCTTGTCGCTGGAGGTGAACCCCGACAGCCTGCTGGCGGAATTTTCTATGGGGGAATGTTATTACCGACTTGGTGATTTCCACCAGGCGAAAGCACAATTCGAAAAATGCGTCAAGCTGGATCCCGCGCACCAGGTATCAAAGGACTTCCTGCTGAAGTCGGAAGAAATGGCCAAGGCAGCAGAACAGCAACAATAATCCACGATGAATTTACTTCAACAAAACCATGGTGTTCCATTAACCGACGAAACATCGATCCGCGCGGCGCTTGCCGATATCGATCAACGGATTACCGGGTGCGGGTTCTATTCCCGGATGGATGTGCCCGACCCGGATGGTGGTACTGCCTACCCTATCGACGAAATACCGGAAAACTGCATCATCGTGTTATCATCTTTCGACTTTGCTTATTACCACGACCTAGAGATGATCTTTTATGACGTCGCCGATCATAACATCGACCCCGAACGTCACTGGCCCGACCATTATAAACACCAGGTGGAGTTACTGAGTAAGGATGAGAACGGCTATCTCCATTTTCGGCTGAACAGCCAGGGCGATGAACACTACCTGGTGACTGCGAAAGCATTCAGTTATTTTTTCGGATCTGTTTATTACGGTGCCAAGAATGGCGAGTTGACAGAGAACGAAAGGTTCGCATGGTGGAAACAACGGTAGCCGGTTCCACTTATATTTGGGCCGCATGAACTATTTGCATCTTGCGTGGTACGGGTTTGATTACGGGCGGCATATCTTCCAACAATATCGCTTCATCAAAAAATGGCTGGAACCGCTGGTCGCTTCCTACTGCGAAACGCTGCACTATGAACTGAGCCGCCATGAAAAGCGGAAGATGTTCCGTTATTACCCGCTCCTTTCCGTCTGCGCCATCGCGGAGAATTATGTCTACCTGAAAGGACGGGCTCTCACAGAGATCGAAAGGAAGCGCGTGACGCTGATGAGTTCAATGGCCACGCTATGTGATGACCTGGTAGACGAAGATGGCTGGACGGAACAAAATCTCCTGGACCTGCTGGAGAACAGACTCGATTATGGCGGTTTGTCAACCAAGACAAAACTCATCATTGCCATGAACGAGGAATTGAAACGCCTTGATGTTTCCAATGAATACTGGACACAATTGAAGCGCGCGTTCCACGGCCAGGCCGAATCCGTACGGCAGCGAGCGCCCGGGCTTTCGCTGGAGGAAACGATACATATCGCCAGAGAAAAGAACGGCAACTATTGCATGGCGGTAGCAGCGTTACTGGATGAAGCATGGACAGACACCGATAAAAAGATCATTTACCAGCATGGCATCATGGGGCAACTCGCCAATGATATTTTCGATGCGTGGAAAGATACGCGGCAGGGCATCTACACGGTGATCAAAAAGGTGGAGCGCATGGAGCAGCTACGCAGTTTCTTCCTACAAGAGAGCACAACGATGCAACAGTTGATCCACCAGACGGATGCACCCGTGGGACGGAAGCGCAGTATGATCCGTCGTTACGCGGTGATGGATGCTTTTACATTGGTGGGCATCGATAATTTAACCGAGGTGGAAAAGAAATACGGCCAGCCCATTCCATGGAGTTCCGTGCCACGGAGAGAACTGGTGACGGATATGGCGTATATGCGGAATAAGATGAAGTACGTGGGGTATGTGTTGAAGGCAGGGAGATGGTGAAAGGGCAATGGTGAATGGGGAAGAGCGTGACGGGCCAGACGCCGTTGGGAAGGAAGTTGCAGGTTACGGGTTGCAGGTTAAAGGTTGCAAGGAGGGTTCGGACAGGGGTTGTATCCGCGCAATTGCGCCTTTCGGACATGGGTACTAAACCAGTTCTATGACCATGGCGCTGGCGCCGCCGCCGCCATTGCAGATACCGGCCGCTCCTATTTTACCACCGTTTTGTTTTAATACGCTGATGAGCGTGACGATGATTCTCGCGCCGCTTGCACCGAGGGGATGACCCAGCGATACCGCGCCACCGTTGACGTTTACTTTAGCAGGATCGAGATTCATTTTACGGGTGTTGGCGATTCCTACTACGGCGAAAGCCTCGTTGAGTTCAACGAAATCCACATCTTTCATTTCCAGGCCGGCCTTCCGCACCGCTTTCGGTACAGCCAGTGAAGGAGTCATGGTGAACTGATCGGGCGACTGTTCCGCATCCGCGTAACCGCGGATGATCGCGATGGGTTTGATGCCCAAGGCATCCGCTTTTTCCTTGCTCATCAGGACCACTGCCGCGGCGCCATCGTTCATGGTAGAAGCGTTGGCTGCTGTGACCGTTCCTTCCTTTGTGAATGCCGGTTTGAGCCCGGCAATCTTATCGAATTTCACGTTCCATGGTTCTTCGTCTTTATCGACGATGGTATTACCTTTTTTCGATTCGATGGTTACAGGTACCACTTCGTCTTTGAAGTTGCCCTTCTCCCAGGCGCCCTGGCTTCGCTTATAGCTTTCAATGGCGAACGCGTCCTGCTCTTCCCGGGTGACTTTGTTATCGGTGGCGCAGGCGTCGGCGCAACAACCCATCGCCACATTGCCATAGACATCCGTTAGCCCATCCTTCGCGAGACCATCGATGAGATTGGTGTTGCCGTATTTGTTCCCCCAACGGAGGTTGGGCACGTAGAAGGGCACATTGCTCATGCTTTCCATGCCGCCAGCCACGATGATGTCGGCGTCACCCAGCAAAATGGCCTGGGCGCCCAGGGAGATCGCTTTCATACCGCTGGCGCAGACCTTATTTACAGTCGTCGCTACAACGTTATCCGGAAGTCCCGCGAATTTAGCCGCCTGTCGTGCCGGGGCCTGCCCAATATTCGCCTGGATGACCGAGCCCATGAATACTTCCTGTACCTGCTCTGGCTTGAGCCCTGCCCGTTCTACAGCGGCTTTAATGGCTGTGGCGCCCAATTGCGGGGCGGTCACGTCCTTTAAACTTCCACCAAAACTGCCCATTGGAGTACGCACGGCTGAAACGATGTAGACGGTCCTGTTGTTCATCAAAATAGATTGAGGCCGCAAAGATAACGGTTGTTAGTTTTCAGGCAAGCGGGAAGTAATAATTATGGGCTGTAGCGGAAGCGCCGGGCGCGGAGTTCCTCATGTACCTGGTATAGTAAGGTCTGTAACTGGGAAAGTTCCTCCGGCTTTTTACCGGTTCTCACGCCTTCGCGGAAGTCGCGGCTCATTTCGAGGAAGAGCCTGTTCAGCGAGGAGATGTCTAATTTTGCGAGGGGTTTCATGCTAGAACCTTAACATATCAAAGTAAATGCCGTAAACGTCATACTGTGATTTGCAGGCGTTGGTGAAATTTTGTTGTCGTAATTTAGCCCCATGAAAACCACGATACGATTGATGATGGGCATGGTGTGCTGCTTTGTGCTTTCGGCCGCGAGTTGCCAGGTGGGTGACAGCAGCGCGGTATCCAACGATAGTTTCCGCGTTATCGCGGCTGAGAAAAACGCTGTGATACTGGACGTGCGAACTGCATCAGAATTTACAGAAGGACATTTACCCAGCGCCATTAACATTGACGTGTTGCAAAAGGAAGCGTTCACCCGCTATGTTTCCAAGCTTGATAAGAACGCCACTTACCTGCTCTATTGCCGAAGCGGCAAGCGTTCGGCTACCGCAGTGTCCATTATGAAAGAGAATGGTTTCACTTCGGTCAAACACCTGGTGAATGGCATTACCGGATGGGATGGCCCGGTGACCAAACAGTAACTGCCGGTCTTAATCATTTTTTCACCGCTTCTTCATGTTTAATTAATGGGCTGCGCTTGTGGGCCGTACCGCATATTCTTAGATTGCAGCACGTAATGCATACCTATGAGCGAGATCGTTTTTAGTTACAAAGGGATTCAACATTCTGGTTATATCGTGAGCAGTACTAATATCGAACCGCACTATCACTGGTTCTATTTTAACAGCGAGGAGATCGGCAGACTACTCCATGATGACTGCATTGGGTTCAAGTTGCACAAAAACCAGTTGCTTCCTACCAAACAATTTATCGCCCACAGCGACCTGGTGGAAACAGTGAAGCATATCGTGGCTCGTTCCATCAAAATTTCCTGACCAAATACCTTTTAATTCATTTCTGGCAAGAAGGTTGCGAAACAGCAATACACCTGAAACAGTTATGAATAAATTCTTACGAGCCATTATCGCCGGCTACGGCGCGAAAAAATGGGGAGGCGGTGGTTGCCTCGGAACGATCATCGTTTTTATCATTATCTACTACGCGCTGGGGCATTGTTGATTCAACAGTTGTACCGGCTGAAAAGACAATCGATGGCATCGGTTGCCATGTGCATGAGCAGTCCTGCCGCGATAACCCGTAAACGGGGATGTAAGAGCGCGAGGGCATATACTGCACAGGCGATATAACTATGGAGGGGATGAAACCCGATGCTACAACGGCAGGCCTGGAATACGTGTACGGCCAGGAGATGGTCGAGGTCGACGAGCATTGTGCATAGGAAGATGAGATACACTTTCACCCATTGTTCATTAAACAGGCGGTACGCGACGATGGCAGGGAAGCAGAGGTGGAGGAAATAATGAATGGTAAACTGAAGTATCTCCATGACAGAATGTTGATTCGAATTTAACAGGAGGCCGTATTAAATCCACAATTTTTTAATCCGGTCGTCCGTTATCCAAATAGAAAAACCGCGAAAAACCATGGAACAGTACACGCAACACCCGGAGATCGCCATTTTGAACGGCCGGATCGCAGAGGAGACCAACCATTATTACGAGGCGCTCACCCGCCAGAAAGACCGCACCGCAGCTAGGAATATCAAGCTAAAACTCAACTCTTTATACAAGAACCTCGAAACGCGGATCCTGTTGATGGGTGCCGGTTCCTCCATTAACAGGTAGTGTTCATTTCAAATCCTGCAGCCGGTTACCGGTGTTCGCTATTGGTTCCAGGCATTTTTTTTCATGCCTCGGTAAAAAATATCCCGCTTCATCATATCGTGATCCATTCGTGGTACGACTTTGGGGTTACTGGACATGAAACGGATAAGATATGAAG
Source organism: Chitinophagaceae bacterium (assembly GCA_021323155.1). Taxonomy (GTDB): domain Bacteria; phylum Bacteroidota; class Bacteroidia; order Chitinophagales; family Chitinophagaceae; genus JAEZDC01. Next base: position 5,655 of record JAJTCI010000165.1, read on the forward strand.
AAGATTCTGGCACTATTGATCGGATGTGGAACAGTTCTATCAGCGATCGCACAAACAACAACGACAGAGATACAGTCAGCCAACAGCAGCTCCCAGGTAGCGACGCCGATGACTGTGCAGCCGCGGAGGAAGCGATCACCAATCCCGCTTATTCTTTTAATACGCGCCAGCTGAAAATGTTGCTGGAGTCGTTTGAGGGCGATCTGAAGAGAGTACAGCTGGCCAAGCTAGCGTATCCTAAAGTGACCGACAAGATCAACTTCGGGAAGCTTGACGTAGTTGTGACCTCCGAGATATCGAAGGGAGAACTCGCGGCGTTCATCAAAGACAAAGACAGCAGCATCGTAGTATATAGCTATAGCGAATCTTTCCGTGCGCCGATGGCCAATGGTAATTTCAACACCGCCGTTTCGGATATAGAGAAGCAGTGGCAGGAAGGCGCCCGTTTGAGTACGATCATCGACCTGTTTGAAGAGGCGTCCAGTTATTTTACCGTGGCGCAGGCCAAAGAACTGATCGAACTGGTATCGGATGAAGGCAGCCGGCTTCACCTGGCAAAGGCAGTGTATGCACGAATAGTGGATACCGAAAACTTCTCTGCCATGTATAGCTTATTCGACTCACCGGAGCGGATTGAGGCGTTGAAAGCTTATATTGGTGTGAGCGAAAAGCCCGTGGCCGTAACACACAACGCTGGTAAGGCACCGATGGACGAAGCGCGGTTTACCAGCCTGCTCGACGATTCCAAAAACACTTACCGGAAAAAAGCGATCGTCAAGTCAGTGAACAATGTGTTCGCCGACGCCAATAATTACTATACCAGTTACCAGGCCAGGCAATTGTTGTTGCTGATCAGTGATGGGACCGACAGGCTCAATGCAGCAAAAGCAGCTTACCGTGGCATCACCGATCCAAAAGATTTCATGATACAGATGAATGACCTGTTCCGTTCAGAATCAGACCGTGCCTCACTAGCAGCTTTCGTGGACAATCATAAGTAAGAAAAACCATGATTGAATATTAAGGGTGACCAATTGGTCACTCTTTTTTTATGTCCTGCGGCCGGATATCAAAGATGAACATGCTGTATTGAAAATGTGCGACGGGTGGGTAGGCGTTGAGCCAGGAATGGTCGGGATCCACGGGATGATCGAATAACTCCGAAGCGGTAACAATGTACCGGCCCGGCGTATGCGCCCCGGTTGGCCGCTTAATGCCCGGGTTCTTTTGAAGGAAGTCATTTAAGGCTGTTCTCCCCTGCCCATAGTCAATGCTCGCATCATTCAGTTCCCGGAATACGTTTTTCTTGTCGAACGCGAGTTCGTTGGTATAAGCGAAAAGGTGCGGGAAAGTTGCAGCGAGAGAGACAATAATATAGGCAAGAAGTGACATTATCACCGCGCCGGACCACTTGTACCTGCGCTGCCCCGAAGCCAGTACCGCCGCGATACACATCACAAGCAAGGGATAGATGAGCAGGATATGCCGAAAGCCGATCTGGAAAGGATTCAGGAGGCTTAAAACAAGGAAGAAGAATACGAGTGGAAAGACATACCATGCATGAGTGGATATGAAATGACGCCTGAGCAAAACGATGGCGGAGATGAGGCCGGCGAGGACCAGTACCAGGATCGCAACCGGCAATTTAAACAGGCCTGTGTAGAGATAGTAATACCAGAATCCACCTTTATACTTTGCTTCGCCGTGCAGGAAAACGCCAGGATAAGTACTTCCCGGTTGCCCCGCTCCCAGCTCACCGTGGTACTGCAACATGTCAAGGCCCGCAATGTAACTGTTGGGCACAGGCACCGGGACAGCGCCTAGAAAAGATCCTGACAGTTTTTGAAATACGGCGCTCCTGAATTCCGAAGCCTGCAGGGGTTGAAAGGTATCCTTTCCATAGTATGCGAGGTTAATCACTATGATGACAATAGCGGCGAGCAGCAAAGTATACTTCACTAGTTTCAAAACATTGAAGCGCAGTTGGCCTGCCAGCATCAAGGCCGCAGTAAACAAAGCCAGGAAAGGAACAAAAAATAACAGAGATGCTTTGCAGACGAGGCCAAGGCCCAGCCAGACGGAGAAAGAGATGAACTGCCGCGGTCGCCTTGTACGGTAAAACAAGTACAAATGGTAAGCGGTTGCCAGCAGGCAGGCGCCCGAGGCCATATCGGATGTAATGATCATGGAATAACTGAGTACGGTGGGATCGAAAAGAAAGAAAAGGAGGGGAAATATCCAGGCTTTCGGACCGAACAAATGACGGATCCATTTATAGAGAACGAGAGCAACAAGTATCGTATAGATCACCATGAAGTACCTGCCGGCATGCATATCGGCGACGCCATTATCGGTGGCGGTGTAGCCAGGTTGCAGTAATTGCTTTACCACGCGGGGTATTGTCGCGACAACCGTGAACGGCGTTTTGCTGTCGTACATCTTATTCGTCCGTTCCGGCTTGCCCTGCAGCCAGCGTACCGCGTAGGTATAATAATCCGGTTCATCGAAAGTGAGGTCCTGGTGGCTGATGTGTATCGCCGCAACAACGGTATGCGCCAATAAAAAGACCAGCAGTAGCAACCGCTGGCCTTTCCAATACTGGCGTGTAAGATATTGATTCAAATCAGGACGTTTATTAGCTATCGAGTTTCAGTACTGCAAGAAATGCTTCCTGGGGCACTTCGACGTTACCGATCTGGCGCATTCTCTTCTTACCTTCTTTCTGTTTCTCGAGGAGTTTGCGTTTACGGCTGATATCACCGCCATAACATTTTGCCGTTACATCCTTACGCATGGCGCTGATGGTTTCGCGCGCGATCACTTTGGCGCCTACGGCAGCCTGGATGGCGATCATGAATTGCTGGCGGGGTAATAGCTCTTTCAGTTTCTCGCAGAGCCTCCTTCCAAAATCCTGTGCACGGCTGCGGTGAATGAGTGCGCTTAGGGCATCGACTTTCTCGGCGTTGAGCAGGATATCCATCTTTACGATATCCGCGTCGCGGTAACCGATAGGATGGTAATCGAATGAGGCGTAGCCACGGGTGGTCGATTTCAGTTTATCGTAGAAATCAAACACGATCTCCGTGAGCGGCATTTCAAATATCAGTTCGACCCGTGTTGTAGTAAGATAGCTCTGGTTAACCAGGATGCCACGTTTACCGAGGCAGAGCGTCATGATGTTGCCAATGTATTCCGGTGTGCTGATCACCTGTGCTTTGATAAACGGCTCCTCGATGCGCTCCAGTTTCACCGGGTCGGGCATTTGCGAAGGGTTGTTGACGATCAGTTTTTCGCCGCGCGTCGTGGTGGCGTAGAAGCTCACGTTTGGCACGGTGGTGATCACCGTTTGGTTGAATTCGCGTTCAAGTCTTTCCTGGATGATCTCCATATGGAGCAGGCCAAGGAAGCCGCAACGGAACCCGAAGCCGAGGGCCTCAGAGGTTTCGATCTCGTAAGTAAGCGAAGCGTCGTTCAATTGCAGCTTGTCCATGCAGTCACGCAGTTCGGCGAAGTCTTCGGTAACTACGGGGAATATTCCCGCGAATACCATCGGCTTCACCTCTTCAAATCCCTGGATACTTTCAGCCGGATCAGCGACCAGCGTGAGCGTATCCCCTACTTTCACCTCTTTGGCGTTTTTGATGCCGGTGATGATGTAGCCTACGTCGCCTGTACTGACTTCGCTTCTTGGATCAAGGCCCAGTTTCAGGATACCGACTTCATCGGCGTTATAGATCTGGTCGGTGTTCACGAATTTGACTTTGTCGCCTTTCCTGATCGTACCGTTGAATATCCTGTAGTAAGCGATGATACCGCGAAAACTGTTGAACACGCTGTCAAACACCAGGGCCTGTAATGGGGCTTTAGGGTCGCCTTTGGGTGCGGGGATCCGAGTTACGATGGCATCCAGTATTTCTTCGATGCCGATGCCGCTCTTACCGCTTGCCAGGAGTATGTCTTCTTCTTTACAACCGATGAGGTCGATGATCTGGTCTTTCACCTCCGGTATCATCGCGCCATCCATGTCGATCTTATTGATGACGGGGATGATCTCGAGATCGTTGTCCAGCGCCAGGTAAAGGTTG
>JAJTCI010000166.1 GCA_021323155.1 Chitinophagaceae bacterium
GACGCGCAGGTGAGCGTGATCGCTAAAAAAGGGTTGGAGGACCTACTGCAATATTTTCCACCTCTGAAACACCAGTTCATTTTTTCAAAGCAGGAATACAAAGGACTTCGCGGCCTTTACCGCTTTGGAAGAAAGATCCATTCAAAGGAAAAATTCGACATTTTGTTTTGCTTGCCGGATTCCTTCTCGTCCGCATTCATGGGCTGGGCTACCGGGGCGAAGCAACGCATAGGTTACAAAAAGGAGAAGCGCAATTTCCTGCTCACCCATACCTTCGAAAGAGATCGCGGGAAGCATCGCGTTGATCAATACCTCCACCTGCTAGGTCTCTATAACGGGCAGGCTATTGAGCGTCCCCCGCTGCCTGCGCTCCAGGGTCCTGGTAAAAAACGGGGCGGCATCGTGGTGAATATACATTCAGAAGCTTCCTCCCGTCGGCTGCCCAAAGCAAAAGCGATCGAATTGCTCAACCTGCTCAGTCATCGTACCAATGAACCGATCATTTTGATCGGCGGCCCAAACGATGTTGCATACACCAAAGCGGTGGCTGAAGCGTTGTACCGTCCGCAACGCATCATAAACATGGCGGGCAAAACTTCTTTGCCACAACTTGTGCAACTTTTCAGCAGCGCAAGGGCAATACTCAGCAGCGACTCCGGGCCGGCGCACCTGGCCAGTGCTGCAGGCTTGCCCCTCGTCGTGCTCTTTGGTGCGGGGGATGAAAACGAAACCGGTCCATGTTACCCGGCTCCTGCTACCGTGATCCGGCTTGGGAAACTATCCTGCGAACCTTGCCGGCGCAACGAATGCAAGTTCGGGATACCACCACCTTGCCTCACCGACCTGGAAAATGAAAGGGTGCTCCACGCTGTTTTAAAAATGGCCGGGCAATGAGGATCGGTATCGACGCCTATTACGCGTTTCATTACAAGACCGGTGTCGCCCATTACACGCGAACGCTCATTAATGGGTTGGCTACATTGTACCCGGGAATAGAACTGGTGCTATTCACCGATCAAACCACCGAACTATACCAACCTGACTTCCCGAACGTTCGTGTAGCTGCAGCAGGTCAGGATATCGCGTATCATGACTGGTTATCGCACCCGGCTTTGCAGGAACTGATCGTTCAATCCCAACCAGGTATTTTTCACGGGACGGATCATGGGCTCCCTCCCTTACAGAATGTAAAAACAGTCGTTACGATTCATGATCTTTTTTTTGAAACACACCCACAATTTTATGCACCTGCTGATGTGGCCTACTATCGTCGTGTCACACCAGTCGCCTGCAACAAGGCAGATGTTATCATTTCGATCAGTGACTTTACAAAACAGGCGATCGTCAGTCACTATAAGGTAGACCCTGACAAGATCCGCGTTTGCTACCAGTCCTGCAACCAGCTTTTTTTTGAGCGCGTAAGTGAAGAAAGAAAAGCGGAGCTAAGGCGCCAGTTTGATCTCCCTGGAAAGTTCTGGCTTTACGTGGGCGCTGTTATTGAAAGAAAGAACCTGCTGAATATATGCAAGGCAATGCATCACACCCGCGACACTTCAGATACCCCTTTGATTGTTATAGGTGAAGGAAACGACTACCTCGAAACCGCCAGGAACTATATAGCGGAGAAAGACCTGGGTGAAAGGATACGTTTTTTATCCTATACCGAAGCTGCAAAAGGGTCTCTTTCGTTTCAGCAAGCCCGTGATGTGCCGGCGTTTTACCAGTTGGCGACAGCTTTGTTGTATCCAAGTCAGCTGGAAGGATTCGGCATTCCCCTGGTAGAAGCGTTTGCTTCCGGTTTACCGGTGCTGACTGCAAACACTTCCAGCCTTCCGGAAGTGGGTGGAAACGCAGCAATGTATGTCGATCCGCAGGATGTGAAAGGTATCGCCGATGCGCTCACCCGTTTACATGATGAAGGGCTCCGGGAGGAAATGATCGCGAAAGGCAAGCAGATAGTTCAGAACTTTACACCCGCCACTACCATCACTCCTGTAATGGAGACATACCGGCAAATGCTATGACTGAGTTTAGAGAAGATATCGATCAATGCCTGCAGGTGCTGCGCGATGGAGGTACCATACTTTATCCAACCGATACGATCTGGGGTATCGGTTGTGATGCTACAGATGTGTGTGCAGTCGAAAAAGTGATCGATATCAAACAGCGACCGGCCAACAAAAGCTTCGTTGTACTTGTAGCCGATGAGCAGGACATCCTTCGTTATACGGCAAGTCCCGACCTGGAAGTATTCAATCATCTCGCGCTACAAACGAAGCCTACGACGGTCATTTATGAACATGCCATTGGCCTTGCTGATAACGTGGTAGCGGCTGATGGTAGCGTCGCCATACGGCTGGTAAAAGACGAATTTTGCCGCCATCTCATCAGGCGGTTTCGGCGGCCCATCCTGAGCACTTCCGCCAACTTGGCCGGGGCCCCGGCGCCCGCTTCATTTGCAGAAATCGATATAAAAATCCTCAAAAGTGTAGATTTTGTTGTAGAACATCGACGCAAAGAGACGGGGACGGCTGTGGCCTCCACTATCATAAAATGGCAGGGCCAGGGGAAATTCACAATCGTGCGGCCCTGATGTGGAAAGCTGTGCAAAAGTTTAGTTTACAGATTATCAACTACTTGTCGACCCTGGCTTGGGTTTATCCAAAACTTTAATTGGAGGTGGTCCGTTCTGGAAAAGTAATTGTTCAAAACAACGTCTAAATCCACACTATGGCAAGGGTTATATTGGATGTTCCATCCGAAAAAATGGGTTCCTTCATAAGGGCCATCATGCAACTGGGGATCGAAAAGCATGCGATCAGTTCGGAACGCGAGGTAGCCCAGGCTGCCCGCCCGGAAAGAGAAAGCCTTTTCTCCGGCAAGCGTTTCAGGAATTTCACTTCCAAACTGTTCGACTGGGATCGCAATCGCAACGAACTTGAGTTTGAATAGCGAGGAATCCGCAGCCCTATCTTTGCGTGCATGCACGTCAATTTTACGGATAGGGAATTGTTTATTTTCAAGAAGATTGCTCACGCTGCATGGGAGTCGGGCCTGCCCAGTTACCTGATCGGGGGGTTCGTAAGGGACAAAATCATCGGGCGCCCTACCAAGGACGCCGACATCGTCTGCCTGGGCGATGGCATTGAGCTTGCCCACAAAGTTTCCGAACGATTCTCCAATCCAACCGTTTCTTACTTTAAAAATTTTGGAACCGCGCACATCCGCCTCCCGGATTTTGACGTGGAATTTGTCGGCGCACGCAAGGAAAGTTACCAGCGCGACAGCCGCAAGCCGGAAGTGGAGCCCGGAACATTGGAAGATGACCAGGACCGCCGCGATTTTACCATTAACGCGCTTGCAATCAGCCTCAACAAAGACGATTTCGGTACGATGATCGATCCCTTCGGCGGACTGGCCGATATCCGGAACGGCATCATCCGTACTCCAATGGAGCCGGTGAAGACCTTCAGCGACGACCCGCTCAGGATGATGCGGGCCATACGTTTTGCAGCGCAGCTCGGCTTCACCATCGAACTGCAAACTTTTGAAGCGATAAAAGCAGACGCGGATCGGATCAGGATCATTTCCCAGGAGCGCGTTACCGAGGAATTGAACAAGATCATGCTCAGCCCAAAGCCTTCGGTAGGATGGGACCTGCTTTTCAAAGCGCGGCTCCTGCAGATCATTTTCCCACAGATGGTGGATTTGTATGGCGCACAAACGATCGATGGCAAGGGGCACAAAGACAATTTTTATCACACCTTACAGGTACTGGATAATATCTCCACCGAGACGGACGACCTGTGGTTGCGTTGGGCGGCCCTGTTGCATGACATTGGTAAACCCCCGACGAAGAAGTTCGAGGAGGACGGCTGGACTTTTCATGGCCATGAAGTGGTAGGCGCCCGGATGGTTCCTAAAATATTTACGAAGCTCAAGTTGCCGCTCAACGAAAAGATGCGGTACGTGCAAAAGCTTGTCGCCCTTCATTTGCGCCCGATCAGCCTCACTAAAGAAAACATTACGGACAGCGCGATCCGCCGGCTCCTGTTCGATGCGGGGGACGATATCGAGGACCTGATGAAGCTGTGCAAAGCGGACATCACGAGCAAGAATAAACTTAAAGTAAAGCGGTACCTCCAGAATTTCGAACTGGTGGAAACCCGGCTCGCTGAAGTGGAAGAAAGTGACAAGATCCGCAACTGGCAACCGCCCATCACTGGTGAGATCATTATGCAGACCTTTGGTATCGGGCCGGGCAGGCAGGTGGGCATCATCAAAGACGCCATCCGCGAGGCGATTCTTGATGGAGATATTCCTAATTCTTACGAAGCGGCTTACAATTTGATGCTTCAAAAAGCAGCTGAATACAACTTGCAACCGATTGCTTAAGGTTGTATTTTCGGTGCTGAGTCAAAATAGATTGAATGGCGATACTCAAGTTCAGAGCTTATTTCGAAGAAGACGACAGCGTGTACCGTGATATAGTGATCAGGCATACCCAAAACTTCCTTGACCTGCATTATGCCATCCTGAAGGCATACGAGTTCGACAATAAACACAAGGCCACTTTTTACCGGAGCAACGATAACTGGCAGCGGGGCCGGGAGATCAGCCTGGAGCGCTATGAAAAGGATTACCGCGCCGAACCGTTGATGATGGAACAGACTACTATTGGTAGCGAGATCCGTGACACGAACCAGAAATTCATTTACCAGTATGATTTTGATAAGAACTGGACCTTCCTGCTGGAACTGATCAACGTGAGCAAGGAAGAAAATCCCAAACTGATTTACCCCGCTACCAGCAGGACCGAAGGTATCGGGCCGCAGCAGTATGGGACGAAAAGCCTTCTTGGAAACAAGTTCAACGAGATCGAGGAGAAGTATGACCTGAACAGCATGGAAGGGTTCGGTGAAGAAGGGGAGGAGGGTGAAACGGAGACCGACGAGTTGGGTGGAGGCGAGAGTGCCAGCGAGGAAAGCAACGAAGAATTCTAAAACATGCCTCAACCGGGGCATTTTTCTTTAATGGACCATACAAAGACCGTCATCATTATTGCAGGGCCAACTGCCGTGGGTAAGACTTCGATGGCAATGGCGGCAGCCAGGATGTTGAAGACTGAGATCATCTCCGCCGATTCACGGCAGTGTTACCGTGAACTCAATATCGGTGTGGCCAAGCCGGAAGAAAAAGAGTTGAAGGAAGTAAAACATTTTTTCGTCAACACGCATTCGATACACGACGAGGTAAATGCGGTAGTCTTCGAGCAATACGCATTGGATGTGACGGGGGATATTTTTAGTCGCAGTGACTACGTGGTGATGGCGGGGGGCACCGGGCTTTACCTGAAAGCGTTTTGCGAAGGAATGGATGATATTCCCGCAATCGACCCCGCGGTCAGGGAACAAATAGTGCGGGAATACGATCTCCAGGGACTTGATTGGTTGCAACAACAGGTCCGGGAGAAGGACCCGGTCTTCTGGCGCTTATGCGAACAACAAAATCCCCAACGATTGATGCGTGCCCTGGAAGTGATACAGTCGACCGGCGAATCGATCACCAGCTACCGCAAAGGCGCGACCCGGCAACGAGGGTTTAATATAATCCGCATTGGCCTGGAACTTCCGCGTGATGAACTGTATGACCGAATAAACGCGAGGGTGGATGACATGGTCCGTGCCGGGCTGGTTGAAGAAGCGCGTTCACTTTACCCGCTACGTCACCTTAACGCCTTACAGACCGTAGGGTACACAGAATTGT
>JAJTCI010000006.1 GCA_021323155.1 Chitinophagaceae bacterium
ATTCGAGGTTACCCAGTGTGCCTTTAATGCTGTCCCCAAACCAGAAAAGGTCGAAGATCACCGCATCCACGGGGATTTTTTCCTGCTTCATTTTACCAAGGATCTCCTTCACCTGCTTTTCACTCGTATAGCCAAACCGGCTCATCAGGTTGCCGAATGCCCAGCGGGGAGGCAATGGTTGGGTGCCCGTAAGTTGATGGTATGATTGAAGTATCTCCTGGTAATCTTTACCCAGGATCACGTACACATTCAACTCGCCACTGCTGAAGCCTGCTTTGAATACATCATTCTTTTCTTTTCCAATGTCAACAAATCCCTTTGAAGGATTGTCAAAGAACAACCCGTATCCCTTATTGCTGGTGAAAAAAGGTACCGAATAATTCAGGTTGTCCGCGCCTTCGACATAACCGTACCATGGATTGTTGTACAGGTTAAACCGGTACCCTCTCCTGTTCAATGGCAGTGCACGCTCACCGCCACCAAAGATCATCTCGCCTTCCTGTAAAGGCAAATTGAACCCGTTATATTGATGCTCGCTGAAAATTGAATTTATCACTGCCTTGTCTTCAATAAACACCGTATCATTCCTTACATCGGCATCGAAAGGATAGCCCACCAGGCCGGGAGCCTCAAGGATAACGGCATCGCTGGCATTTTCGCTTTTAGCATAACCTGTGGGCTGGAAAGTTATTTTGTAGATATTCTTTGTATAATGGATGATGGTATACTTTCCGTGGGACCCTTCGAACTTGAATGTGCTCCGGTAGCATATCTGGGCACCAGCTTGCAGGGATTGCAACAAAACAAGCAGCAGGACGATTCTTTTCATAAACATGTTATTGCAAACTAAGCAAAAGGCACAAAAAAAGTCCTGCGTTTCTGCAGGACCTTTAAAAACTATAAATCAATATGCTATTCAGCTTTATACCATTTCTCATCCACGGTCTCGTTCACTTTAATATCGCTGATTACCGTCTCAATTGTACCCATCGCCAGTTCGGCGGTGAGTTTCGCAGGGAAACTGATTCCGCTCACCTCTTTATAATCGCTATAATTGAATGTTACTTCCAGTTTGTCGGCACGACCACCACCCATACCTGAAAGATCGAATCCCAAAGCGGCGCCCACTGCCGCACCCTTCAGCATCATCGAATTCACCAGACCGTTTTTTTTATCGAAGAAATAAGTCCTTTCATCTTTGTCTTTCTTCAGCTTCACCTTATAGGAAGCCTTCCCGTTTCCTTTTCCTTCACCAAGGTATTCAGCAGTATATCCTTTTGCTATATAGTTCACCAACTCCGGGAAGAATCCCTCCGCCGACATCTGGGGTTTCAGCAATGCGCGCTCCTCTTCTTTCATTTTCTGAAGCTTGGCCTCGCCACTAAATGCGTTAGCGGGTAACATCACCCATCCGGAGGTGTCGGTAACCACCGAAAAGCCGGTTCCGAATAATTCGGAAGTGGAGCTCATGCGGAACAGTTTATCTTTTACGCGTATGAAATTCACCGGCACATCTATGGCGCCAAGCATGGTATTCAGGCTCACCTTTTGCACGAGCTGTAACGAAGTAACACCTTCCAGCTTCTCCTTTCCACCCGCCGCGATGATATACTTATTGATGATGTCTTCAGCGGTCTGCGCGCCTGCTGAAAGCGAGACGACCGTCACAAGCGCAAGTAGGTAGAGCTTATTCATAATTGGTGGATTGGGAAATTTGCTCAAATTTAGCTGAGTATTGTGGAAGGCCCGGACCCGGGCGCGTTTTTGTGATCAATTTAATACCTGGATATGGCAACAGCTTTTACGGTGACCGGCAACCTTGTGGATGTCTGGAAGAAGAAGATCTACCCCGCGGCGGTAACAGTTTCCGGCGGGCGGATACAGTCCATTCGCGATATACACGAAAACGTGATCCAGCCCTTGCCCTATATATTGCCCGGTTTTATAGATAGCCACGTGCACATTGAGAGCAGCATGCTCATCCCGAGCGAGTTTGCACGATTGGCGGTAGTGCACGGCACGGTAGGTACGGTGAGCGATCCGCACGAGATCGCCAATGTCTGCGGCATGGCCGGCGTTGAATTCATGATCGATAACGGTAAGAAAGTACCCTTTAAATTCAACTTCGGTGCTCCCAGTTGCGTGCCCGCCACCACTTTCGAAACTGCAGGTGCCTCGTTGGACAGCGCCCAGGTGCAACAACTCCTGGAACGAAAAGAAATCAAATACCTGAGCGAGATGATGAATTTTCCCGGTGTATTGTTTAACGACGGGGAAGTGATGAAAAAGATCGCTGCAGCAAAAGCACTAGATAAACCTGTTGACGGCCATGCGCCTGGCTTAAGAGGTGAACAGGCACAACGATACATCGATGCCGGCATCAGTACCGACCATGAATGTTTTACCAGCGAAGAGGCACTGGATAAGCTCGGTCATGGGATGAAGATCCTCATCCGCGAAGGCAGCGCAGCGAAAAACTTCGAGGCCCTCGTCGCCCTGCTGAACGACTACCCGGAAATGATCATGTTCTGCAGTGACGACAAGCATCCAGACAGCCTCGCGGAAAGCCACATCAACAAACTCTGCGAACGCGCCGTAGCGAAAGGCCTCGACGTATTCAAGGTGCTGCAGGCCGCCTGTGTCAACCCTGTGGTTCATTATGAACTCAACGTGGGGTTATTGAGGGAAGGCGATGCGGCGGACTTTATTCTTGCCGAAGACCTGAAACAATTTAAGATCACGCATACCTATATCGATGGTGAACTGGTGGCTGAAAAAGGAAGATCATTCATAAAGCGCGTGACGGAGAAACCGATCAACCAGTTCACCTGCAGGGAAATAACAACTGGCGAGCTGAAGATCAGCCCGGCGGAATACCCTTCTGAAAATGGCCTGGTCCCGGTAATCGAAGCACTTGATGGCCAGCTCATCACCAACAAACTAATGCTGCAGCCTAAGATCGTCAATAACCAAATTGTCAGCGATGTCGACACCGACATACTTAAAATGGTGGTGGTAAATCGTTACAAACAGGCACCCATAGCAAAATGCCTTATCAAAAACTTCGGGGTAAAAAAAGGAGCCCTGGCTTCTTCCGTTGCGCATGACAGCCACAATATCGTGGCAGTGGGTGTGGATGATGAAAGCCTCGCGAGGGCCATCAACCTCGTGATACGGGAGCAAGGTGGGGTAAGTGCTGCTGCTGCAGAAAAGGAAATGGTACTTGGTCTGCCTGTCGCAGGCCTGATGAGCGCGGACGATGGATATAAAGTGGCGGATGCGTATACCGCGATCGATAAAATGACAAAGGAAGAACTGGGTTCAACGCTGGCCGCCCCGTTTATGACGCTGAGCTTTATGGCGCTGCTGGTGATTCCGCACCTGAAGTTGAGTGACCTTGGCTTATTTGACGGGGATAAATTCGAGTTTGCCCGGTAACGAAAGAAAAAAAGCAACCATTTAATCCGCAACTTTCGCTGAAACGATCACCACCTTCACCTCATCTGTTCCTTTGGGCGCGAAATTTTTAGTTTTGAAACTGGCACTGTGATTGGGCGCAACCACCTCGTAGACGGTTTCTTTTACTTCTTCCAGCAACACACCGGTCTTACTGTAAAACCCGATCTTCACCTCTATGTCCTTATAGGACGCCACGGACGCCTTATTGGTAACCGTCCCCTTAACCACTTTCTGCCCGATCAGGTTCTTTTTGTCCGTACTTGAAACCGATAAAAACTGTACAGGGTTCTTCTTCTCCTGCTCTCCTACACTCTCCTTGGCTGCTTCGTATTTCTCTGAATCGATCTTTGGCTCGGAAGAGCCACAGGAAATGAAAAACATGCTCAGGACGATAAGAACGATACGCATCATGGCAGTTGATTTTGGTACTAAGAAACAAAATCCCCTTCATATCTTTTGTTAACATATAAAACAAAAAGGACCAGCCTGGAAAGGCCGGTCCGTTCACCTTATTGCTCACCATTTACCGCAGATTTGAAAACTTTTGATCTTTTGGATATGTTACGGAGTAACTGAACCTGAATTTCCTGCTCTCACCCGGCTTCAGCTGCACCTTCCAGTTAACGGTTCCCAACTCATGGTTCACGTCCGAACCGCCATCGTCTTCCAGTTTCACCGCTACTTCTTTCATATTACTGATCGGGAACTGGTCTTTCAGCAGCATCGACACATCTTTGTTCTTGTTGTTCTTCACTGTTATCTCGTAAGTGAAGGTTTCTGTCTTCGTATCTCCTTTCACCTTTGTCTTACTGAATTCTTTTACCAGGGTCCTTTTCACGGCCATCCTCTTATCCCTGCCAAGTGAAAGGTTCAAAGTATCCATCGTTGTATTAGGGTCGATGAACGATTTGCCGAGGTATACATTATCCATTATGATGTTCGCATCGCCCGGCAGCAGGTCAAGACTTTCCCAATCGCTGATCTCCGCCAGCAGGAACGCGTCTTTATCCAGTTTAGGAATAGAATAGTGTTTATACGTGGCCTTGATCGATTCTTCCTTGATGGCTACGCTGTAGGCTTTGCCATCGCTGGGGATATCATAGGGAAGGTCAATTTCAAAACTCGTGTTCAACTGGCTTTCGTTCAGCGTCAGGTAATCGCTCACATCAGCTTTGTCCTCGTCAACTTCCTCAGCCGCGCCCGTGTTGGTCGCATTCACATCGAATTTATTCATGGCCTGCGCCCGGTTGTAATTCGCCGCGGCCGCACGGTTCTTCATTTCACTATAGATATGAGGGTTGAACATCTGCACCACCAGCGGGTTCAACGTAGGGTAGGTATTGCCCTGGTTGGGGTTGCTGGTACTGAGCGTAAGTTTAACCTGCTTCCAGTCGAGACCGGTCGTCTGGTTGACCGATGCTTTATAAGCCAGCTTGAACGAATTATCGATCGACTTCACGCGCATATCATAAGTAGGTATCCAACCGGCGCGCTGGGTGAAATACGATATACCGATCTCGGTATTGATCACCTGCTGCGCCATCAGTTGCAGGATCATTTCTCCCACCACTTTCGAAGCATTCCCTCCATTTTCCTGGCGCACCTGGTAAAGACGCGTGTTCAGTTCATTGATCTGCTCGGTGAATTCTTCTTTTTTGAGCTGGATGGCGTACAACGTATTACGGTACGCCTGGACCTTGGTGGTATAAAAATCCAGCAGCTTGATCATCTCCAGCGTCGTGAGATTTTTATTGGGGGCGGAGGAATAAGTTTCAATCAGCCGCGAAGTTTTATCCAGCAGGTCGGAGGTGATCGCGCCTTCATTGGTAGCCGCAGCAAGCAGTTTCCGCATCAGCTTCATGCTGTCCTCGATCCGCTTGATCGCGGGGTTAGCCTGCGTTGACACGATGGTTCTTGTATTAAAACGGTAAGAAAGCAGCACCACGTTTTCCGGTACCGATATTTGTATCGTATTCTGATCTATATAGTTGCTGATGTTTTCGATCACCACTTCCTGGGATCCGTTCTGAAGAGTGGCCTTGGCGGTGTGATCCAGTTCTGCGCCATACCCGTAATATACGTTGGCGTTGGTAAGTTGCGATTTGACAATGATCTCTCTTTCAGCAAATGCAGCGGTTGTTATGGTTAGAAACAGCGCTACGATCAATCCTTTCATATTCTGGTTTAGGGAAAGGATGTGCCTCGGAGTGGAATTACATACCGTTAACAAAACTTTTTAAATCGAGCGTTGCCACCTGGCCGCGGCACTGGTCCCCAAACCTGTTTTCTCCTCTGCTGCCGTCGCCCAGTCCCGACTCTGTCCCGTGTGGTGCATACATGACTCATATGGCGGTCCTATATACCGCCTCTTCTCTTTCCCCATTTCATTGCATTTTGATACGGCCTTCGGGCTCCCTGTCGCCCATGCCTGTTAACGGTCACCCAACGCTTCAATCCCCTAAGCTTCCTGGCCCATCCAGACTGCCCCGCCAATACTGTTTCTCCTTGCACCGGTTACCGAAGCAAGGACGGTGTCCTGTTCCCGCCACCTCAATATTCCCAGGAGCGCCATAACCAGCGCCTCTTTGTAATCGACGATGTCTTTGCCCGGCACGATCACTTCGATATTTAAAGCGGTAAGTGTTGCCCGGATCCGTTGGATAAGGAAAGTATTGTGGGCGCCGCCGCCGGTGATGAAGATGGAGGATGCGCGGGGCTGTAAATTTGAGATCGCTTCCCCCAATTGAACCGCGATATGTTCCGCATATGTCCGCATCGCATCTGCAGGGTTTGCTGTCGGCAACATCGGGAATACGTCGTCTGTTCCGAATTCATTGGCAAGGGATTTTGGATAATCCTTTTTATAATAATCCAGTTCATTCAGTTTCGCTAATACTTCGGGTAACACCTTGCCACTGGCTGCCATTTCACCATTCGCGTCATACGTCTTCCCATCGATCGCCGCGATCATGTTGAGTACCCGGTTAGCCGGGCATACATCGAACGCGATGTATTGTTCGTCGTCACGGTAAGAGATATTAGCGATACCTCCAATATTCAGCAACAGGGGGTGATCTCCAAAAAGGAGTTTTTCTCCCATGGGTACGATCGGCGCGCCCTGTCCGCCCAGCGCTACGTCAAGCGCACGGAGATCGCTCACAACGTTGATCCCTGTCTCGCCCGCAATGGAAGCGCCGTCACCAAGTTGGGCGGTCATACCTTTACCCGGTGCATGAAATACGGTATGACCATGTGACGCGACCAGCTGAACCTGGTGATCCAGCCCACGGGCCTCGATAAATTTATTCACTTGCCGGCCGATGTATTTTCCGAACGACGAATGCAGCAACAGGTAGTCGTAAGCCGGTAATGCCCTGGCGTTTTTGAGTTGCGTGGCAATATTCGCTTCAAAAGGGTAGCATTCTGCAGCTTTTAGTTCATAGCTCCACTTCCCCGCCTGCTCAGAAAACTCGGCAAAAACGATATCCAATCCATCCATTGAGCTGCCACTCATGATTCCGATCACCCGGTAAAACATAAATTTCCGATTACAGGTTACAGGTTTTAGTTTTGACCAGCCAAAACTATTCAATTCCTCCTGATATGATCGTAAACCTGAGCGAACAACATAGCCTCGTGAGTAACTGGGTCTCCGAACTAAGGGACGTTAATGTCCAGGCCGACAGGATGCGCTTTCGCCGCAACCTGGAACGCATTGGCGAGGTAGCCGCTTACGAAATCAGCAGGATCATGCCGTTCACCGAAACAGCCATAGAGACACCACTGGGCACGCACAACAGCAAAGTGTTGATGGAACAGCCTGTCCTGGCTACGATCCTTCGTGCCGGGCTGCCGCTGCACAACGGGATGCTGAACTATTTCGATAAAGCCGACAATGCATTCGTCTCCGCTTACCGCAAACACCACCGCGATGGATCTTTCGAGATCAGCATGGAATATATGAGTTGCCCCAACCTTGAAAACCGCGTGGTCATCATCAGCGACCCGATGCTGGCGACAGGGGCTTCACTTGTAAAAACCATCCAATCGATCAAAGACGAAGGCCCTCCCTCCGAGATACACGTCGTAGTAGCCATCGCTTGTACCGTGGGTATCGAATACCTCCAAAGGGAAACGGGCGATAAGATCCGCATATGGTGTGGTGATATTGACGATGAACTGACCGCGAAAGGGTATATCGTTCCCGGCCTTGGCGACGCGGGCGACCTGGCCTTCGGAACCAAAATGCAATCGTAAACCCTTCCCCTGCAACCATCGCCTTTAAACGTTAAAATATCAGGCAGCGAATTTGCTGCTGGTAATTTCTTTATCTTAGTTTCTTCCTTCACCATGAAAAAAGCGCTGCTGATATGGACCTTTTTGGCTTGTTTCACACAGGTCCAGGCGCAGGACCCGCATTTTTCACAGTTTTACGCTTCCCCGCTTACTTTAAGTCCTGCCTTTGCCGGGAAATTCGATGGCAACCTCCGGGTGGCCGGGATTCACCGTAACCAGTGGCCTTCCATCAACAAAGCGTTTGTTACCACCAGTGCCGCCGTCGACTTCAGGATCATGCAGGGCAGTATCGCCGAAAACGATACCTGGGGCGTTGGACTTATGGCTTTTAGTGACCAGAGCGCGAATGGCGCGGTGAAGTTCAATTTCGGTTCTGTGGGTACCGCTTTCCATAAAGGGCTTGATGAAGAAGGCTACCACCAGATTGGCGCGGCCTTCCAGGTCACTTACGCGAATATGCTGATCAATACGACCAACCTGAAGTTCCTCGACCAGTTAACTCCTTACGGGTTTACAGGTGTCACTTCCGAAGTGTTCAGTAATACCAGTTTGCAAAACAACTACCTTGACTTCAATGCTGGCGTTCTATACAATGGCAGCAGCACCGACCAGAATAATTTTTACGCGGGGGTGAGCATGTACCACATCAACAGGCCCCGGCAGGAGTTCACCGGTGCATATTTTATTCTCAACCCCAGGACCAGTATCCATGCGGGTGGCTATTTCCCCGCCGGGCAAACCGGTACAGTGCACGTAAGCGGTTTATTGAGCCTCCAGGGCAAAGCCTCCGAAGCACTGATCGGCGGCGCTTACCAGTTCATCGTTTCGGAAGAAGCGGAAAAACCCACCAGCGTGTACGTGGGTAGCTGGATGCGCCTGAATGACGCTTTCATACCTTATGTTGGTTTGGAATTCGGGAGTTTCCGGCTGGGTGCCACTTACGATATCAACACATCCAGTCTCAAGCCGGCTTCCCAGGGGCGTGGCGGTATCGAGCTCTCGCTTATCTACATAAAAAAAGATCCCGAAAGTAAAGGGATCAATTGCCCGAAGTTTTAATCGTCACGCTTCCTCCGGTTTCACATCTTGCCCACTCAATGCTTGCATTTTCCAGATCAATACGAAATCGAGGATAAATGTAACAATTGAGGTGAATATAAAAACAATCACCCCTGCGTAGGCATATTCAGCAAAAGAATGCCATATACGTTTACCAGCCCTGTCAAAATCCATTATCAAACCAGTCAGGAAAAAAAATATGATAATGCAATTACACCCATACGCAGTATAAAATCCAGGATAGCTGAATTCCGTTGTCCTGTTTTTTTGGATAGAATTCAACAGTCTCAGGCCCGTTATATTCTTAAACCAAACAGCGGCGAGTGATAACAATACTACAATGATCCAGAAAATCGAAATAGTTGGTCCATCATTGCGAAGTAACATCCAGCCACAAAAAACGGATGAGAAAATAGTGTTGAACAGGCAAGAATATTTATAGAATACCCACTTCATATATTGGACGTGTGTAGATCAAATATTCACCTTCTCCGCCATCAGTTGCTGAACCAATTTCTCAAGCTCCTGCACTCTTTTTTCTAACTCGGGGAGGTTCCTTGCGACAGCCTGGCTTCTCAGCGCGGAAGTATAATCAGAAGCAGGGGAACCGGTTACTGAAGTATTTGCTTTATTGATGGATTTGCTCACGCCGCTTTGCGCGTTGATCATAACGCGATCAGCAATATTGATATGTCCCACGATGCCGGCCTGCCCGCCGATCATCACGTATTTGCCGATCTTGGTGCTGCCACTCACGCCAGCCTGCGCTGCGATGACGGTGTGGCTACCCACCTCTACATTATGCGCGATCTGTATCAGGTTATCGAGCTTCGCACCGGAGCGGATAATAGTAGACCCCATCGTAGCGCGATCGATCGTTGCGTTTGAACCGATCTCCACTTCATCCTCTATCACCACGTTTCCTATCTGCGGCACTTTCTTGTAAGTGCCGTCAGGCTGCGGTGCAAAACCAAAACCATCGCCCCCTATCACTGAACCCGCATGGATCGTGACGCTCTTTCCCACCAAACAGTCATGGTACACTTTTACACCAGGGTGTAATATGCTGTTGTCGCCGATCGTTACATTATCCCCGATAAAAGCGCCAGGGAATACTTTTACATTGTTGCCTATCGTCACATGCTCACCTATGTAAACGAATGCGCCGATATATACATCATTACCCAGCTTAGCTGTGGGCGTTATAAAAGACGGCTGTTGTACACCTGCCAGTTGCTGGGTTGCCATCTGCTGGTATTTATGAAGCAACGTAGCGAAAGCACTATAAGCATCCGGTACGCGGATGAGGGTAGCCGAGACTGGCTCTTTCAATTCGTAAGATTCATTGACGATAACAATAGATGCGCGTGTGGAATAAAGGAATTCTTCGTACTTGGGATTGGAAAAAAACGCAAGGTTGCCGATTTGTGCTTCTTCGATCTTATTGAATGAGGTCACTTTCGTTTCAGGATCTCCATCCACCCTGCCATTGATAAGTATTGCTATCTGCGCTGCACTGAATTCCATACAAATCGTTTAGTCATTTGCCACCAGTCATTTAGTCTTGCTGATAAATGGGATTGAATGGCCATTGACCGGTTGACCCCTATGACTATCCTAATGAACAAATGTAGAATTTTTTTACAGGCAAGGAAAGGTTTTGACTAATTAATGCATTATCAATGGACGTAATATCCTTGGTGCTGCCGTCCTTGAACAGGATGATGATATTTTCATCCGCCCGCTGGTAGGTAGTATTGCTCGCCTCGCCCGTAAAGCAGAAATATCCTGCTTCTTCACGGGATAACCCGTAACGCTGAATCGCTGCATCCTGTTTCTCTTTTACCAATTCTTTATCAAACGGCACCGATGCGAACTTTGTTTTGTACAGCGCCCGGTTTAGCAGATTCTTACACAACAGCGATAATACGGTGTCGGGATGTTCTGACCAGACTTTCACCGCGTGCATCACGTCATGGTCGTCAAGTGAACAGAATTTATCCAGGACGAAAGGCTGCGCCTGGTCAGCCGACGATAAAAAGAAGTCAAGCGCGGAGCCCGTGCGGAGTTTTTCATCTGTTGCCGAATAGATCTCCTTCACTCGTTCCATGATCTTCACCAGCATCATCTCGGCCGAAAGCACCGTCTTGTGCAGGTAGACCTGCCAGTACATCTGCCGGCGCGCCACGAGGAATTTTTCAACACTGTAAATGCCTTTTTCTTCCACTACCAGCTGGTTGTTGTGCACGCAAAGCATTTTTATGATACGGTCGTATCCGATCACGCCCTCGCTCACACCGGAGTAGAAACTATCCCGGGTCAGGTAATCCATCCGGTCTACGTCCAACTGGCCACTGATAAGTTGATGCAGGAAAGGTTTATCGTATTTATCAGTGAATATCCGGATCGTAAGATCGAGCGCACCGCCGAATTCCTGGTTCATCTGCTGCATGATGCGCAGTGAAAGGTCTTCGTGGTGCTCGCGGATGATCACATTTTCCAACGCATGCGAGAATGGGCCATGCCCAACGTCGTGAAGCAGGATGGCAGCCTTTACAGCGGTTTCTTCCAGGTCGGTGATGACAACGCCCTTCCCCCTCAACTCTGAAATAGCATTACACATCAGGTGGTAAGCGCCCATCGAATGGTGCAACCTCGTATGCGTGGCACCGGGATACACCAGCTGTGCCAGCGCCATCTGGCTGATCCGTCGCAGTCGCTGGTAGAAAGGGTGCGCAATGATTTGAAAGATCAGTGGATGATTGATGGTGATAAACCCATATACAGGGTCATTAATGATCTTTCGCTTCATGTTTGGAATTTGTTAAATAAGCCCCATGGCTCCGGCGCAAATGTACAAATGCATGGGGATAGTGTATATTCGGTTTACCTAGTCACCTAAACACTCCAGGATCGGTCTAACCTCTACTCTTTAATTTTCCGGTTGAATTATTGCTGATAAGTTTGTTGTTTCACCCCAGGACCAACGTAGTAAGGGCGCGAATAACAAAGTCTCGTATTGTACCAAAGCTGGTAAACGAACCTCAAAACCAAAAACATGTCAACAGCCAAGATCTTATGGGTAGATGATGAGATAGAAAGTCTCCAGTCGCAGAAATTATTCCTGGAGAACAAAGGTTACGAGGTGCAGACGCTCACCAACGGCTATGATGCCATCGAATACGTCAAGGACAACCTGATAGATGTGGTATTACTGGACGAGACAATGCCTGGTATCACCGGCCTGGAAACCCTGGCACGAATCAAAGAATTGAACTCGAGCATACCGGTTGTCATGATCACCAAAAACGAAACTGAAAATGTGATGGACGATGCCATCGGTAGCCAGATCACCGATTACCTGATCAAGCCGGTCAATCCCAACCAGGTACTACTCAGCCTTAAGAAGATCATAGACAACAAACGGTTGGTGGCGGAAAAGACCACCACGGCTTACCAGCAACAATTCCGGAACCTGTTCATGGCGCTCAATAGCAATCCTGACTATAACGAGTGGATGGAGATCTACAAGAAGCTCGTGTACTGGGAACTGGAAATGGAAAAAAGCGACAGCCCGGAGATGATCGAGATACTGGCTTCGCAGAAAGAGGAAGCGAACGCGGAGTTCTTCAAATTCGTCTCGAAGAATTACACGAAATGGGTGAATCCAAAGAGCGATGAAAGCCCGATCATGAGCCACAACCTCTTCCAGTTTAAAGTATTTCCCCACGTGGAAAAAGGCACATCCACCTTCTTTATCCTGATCGATAACCTGCGGTTCGATCAATGGAAAGCGATACAGCCCATGTTCGCGGAGAACTTCCGGATACTGGAGGAAGAAACGTTCTACAGTCTCCTGCCTACCGCTACACAATACTGCCGCAATGCGATATTCGCTGGTATGCTGCCCGTGGACATCGAGAAGAATTTCCCGGTACAGTGGAAGAACGACGACGAGGATGGTGGGAAGAACCTCTTCGAGGAGGATTTCTTCAAGGCGCAATTGAAGAGGCTGAAGCGCGACGACATCAAGTACAGTTATACGAAAGTGGTGAACCACCACGACGGCCAGCAGCTGGTGAATAACATTCACAACCTGTTGAACAATGACCTGAACATTATCGTTTACAATTTCGTGGATATGCTCAGCCACGCCCGGACAGAAATGGAGGTACTGAAGGAACTGGCAAGCGACGAAGTGAGCTACCGTAGTATCACGCGCAGCTGGTTCGAGCACAGCCCGCTGAACCAGGCACTCAAAAAGATCGCTGACAAGAACATCAAACTTGTGCTGGCTACCGACCATGGCAGTGTGCGCGTAAAAACACCTTATAAGGTGATCGGTGATAAGCAAACGACCACTAACCTCCGGTACAAACACGGCAGGAACCTGAACTATGAACCCAAAGACGTGCTGGCGTTCCGCGATCCCAAAGAAGCTGGCCTCCCGGTACCGAATGTGAACTCGTCGTTCATTTTTGCCAAGGAAGACGGCTTTTTATGCTACCCGAACAACTACAACCATTACGTGAACTATTATCGTAATACGTTCCAGCATGGTGGTGTGAGCATGGAAGAGATGATCATCCCCCTGGTAAAGATGGTGAGTAAGTGAGGTACAGGGTGGCGACAGGGATTCCGGCGGCAGCCAGAGGCAAATTTGTGAATAATTGGGGTATTTCTCAGCCGGTCCAACCACTTGTCCAGTTTACATTTGCAACGAACTGTAGCGACTGAAGGCTGACCATTCATTATTGACCATTCACCACATGAAATACAATCAAACCACACTCGATAAATTAAGTGCCATTCTCGGTGAGGCAGAATATACCGTACGGTACGAAAGAGGGACTTTCCAGAGCGGCTACTGCATCCTGGAACAGAAGCGGGTGGTGGTACTGAATAAATTCCTCGACACAGAAGGCCGTATCAATACCTTGATAGAACTGATTCCCCAGCTCAACCTGGACTTCGACAAACTCACGCTCGAAAGCCAGAAATTGTATGAAGAAGTGATGAAGAATTCCGCTTCAGAGGCCTGAGTCCTTAGTTTCTCTATTTTTGAGCTGTGCCGTCATCGCTCACCATAACATTCCTCGGAACAGGGACCAGCACAGGCATTCCCATGATCGGTTGCGAATGCGAGGTTTGCCAGTCACCGGATCCAAATGACAAAAGGTTAAGGAGCAGCATCCTGGTACAATCGGGAACGACCGCTTTCGTTGTAGATACCACGCCCGACTTCCGTTACCAGATGCTAAGGCTGAACATCAAACACCTGGACGCCGTATTGTTTACCCATCCCCATAAAGATCATATCGCAGGGCTCGATGACGTGCGGGCCTTCAACTTCTTTATGCAAAAGCCGATGCAGGTGTTTGCCAACACGCTTACGGAAGAAGCTTTACGGCGGGACTTTTACTACGCGTTCTCTGAAACTAAATACCCCGGTGTGCCGGAGATCGAACTCATTACCATAGATGAAACGCCTTTCCGTATTGGCGACATCGAGGTTACACCCATATTGGTCTGGCACCACAAGATGCCCGTGTACGGCTACCGTTTTGGGAATTTTACTTATATTACAGATGCCAACAGGATCGATGGAGACGAAAAGGAAAAGATCAGGGGCTCGCAGGTTTTGGTCGTCAATGCCCTTAGAAAAAAACAACACATCTCACACTTCACACTCGATGAAGCAGTGAAACTGGTAGAAGAACTCCAGGTCCCCGAGGCGTATTTCACCCATATCAGTCACCAGTTAGGATTTCACCAACTCATCAATGCCGGCCTCCCCCGGCACATTCAACTGGCTTACGATGGCTTGACCTGTAAGCTCTAAAATGATATGCTATGAGTTGGGTAAAAGATTATCTCTCCTTTACGGAGAAAGAACGCAACGCGTTGCTCGTACTGATCGTCATTATCGCCGCGTTTATTTTCCTGCCAGAGTTCTATTCCCCCGTGAGAAAAGTAGCTGCCGATCCGCATTTACAGCAGGCGATCAGCGAAATGAGGACCGCGCGTAAAAACAACGTGGATGATGAATGGCAAACAACCGGTGATGAGGCCCGTCAAAGCAAAGAAGTCAAGCTGTTCACCTTTGATCCCAACTCCCTGGATGAAGCAGGGTTTGTTTCCCTTGGGTTGCCCGAGAGAACAGCCAGGACCATTATTAATTACCGCAACAAAGGCGGCCGATTCCGCAAGCCGGAAGACCTGCGAAAAATATATAGCCTCAAAAAAGAGGATGCCGACCGGATCGTACCCTATGCACGTATCGCGGAACAGTACGCCAACCAATACCCAAAGAGCAGCTACTCACCCCGGGAGCGCTATAACAATGTCCCGTCCGTGATCGACATCAATGAGGCTACCATCGAGGAGTGGAAAGCACTGCCTGGCATCGGCGATGTGCTCAGCGCACGCATCGCCCGCTACCGTGAAAGCATCGGCGGTTTTTCCTCCATTCAACAGGTGGCCAAAACCTATGGACTGCGGGATTCAACCTTTCGCCTCATCCTGCCTTACCTGCGCCTGCGCGAGCCGGCCGTGAACAAGGTAGACATCAATACAGCCTTTGAAAAAGAGTTACAGGAATGCGCAGGAATAACGCCGGATGTTGCCAAAGCCATCGTGATCTACCGGAAGCAACATGGTAACTTCCAATCGGTTGAAGACCTGAGAAAGATCGTGTTCATCACGGCGGAGATGTTCTCCCGGATCGCGCCCTGCGTGGTGGTGAAATGACCCAAAAAAAATATGGTCGCATATACGGCAAGCCCTACATTTGCCAAACTAACAACTGTTCGCTTTTATGAACTTCCAATCTTCAGAACTCACCCAACAGGTAACCCAGACAGCCCGTGATTTCGCGCAGCAGCACATCAAACCACATGTGATGACCTGGGATGAAAGCCAGGAATTCCCCGTCCAGGTGTTTAAAGAACTCGGTAAACTGGGATTGATGGGCATGCTGGTGCCGGAAGAATACGGTGGTTCCGGCCTTTCGTATTTTGAATACAATGCCGCTATCCAGGAAATATCCAAAGTATGCGGTTCGATTGGGCTGAGCGTGGCGGCACACAATTCACTTTGCACTGGTCATATCCTGAACTTTGGTAACGAAGCGCAGAAGAATAAATACCTACCTAAGCTAGCCTCGGCGGAATTCATTGGCGCCTGGGGTTTGACTGAGCCCAATACGGGCAGCGATGCCGGTAACATGAAGACCACTGCAGTGAAGGAAGGTGATGAGTGGGTACTGAACGGTACCAAGAGCTGGATCACACATGGTAAGAGTGGTGACGTAGCGGTAGTGATCGCGCGCACCGGCGAACCCCGGACAAGTGGCAACTCAACTGCCTTTATCGTGGAAAGAGGAACAAAAGGTTTCTCTGCCGGCAAAAAAGAAAACAAACTCGGTATGCGCGCGAGCGAAACCACCGAGATGATCTTTGATAACTGTAGGATAAGCGATAGCCAACGTCTCGGTGAAGTGGGCGACGGTTTCCGCCAAGCCTTGAAAGTGCTGGATGGTGGAAGGATATCGATCGCCGCCCTTGCTGCAGGCATCGCTAAAGGAGCTTACGAAGCTTCGTTACAATACTCTAAAGAACGCCACCAGTTCGATCAACCTATCTCGAACTTCCAGGCCATCAGTTTCAAACTGGCCGATATGGCTACCGAGATCATGGCGTCTGACCTCCTCATCTGGCAGGCCTGTGACCTCAAGAACAAAGGCATGAAGATGACCAAGGAATCAGCGATGGCGAAATACTATGCTTCGGAAGTGGCGGTAAAAGTGGCCAACGACGCGGTGCAGATCTTCGGTGGGTATGGTTATACAAAAGACTTCCCGGTAGAAAAGCATTACCGCGACGCGAAACTGTGCACCATTGGTGAAGGAACCTCGGAAATACAAAAACTGGTGATCGCGAGGGATGTGCTGCAATAGCAGGTTACAGGTTACAGGTTACAAGTTACAGGTTACAGGTTACAGGTTACAAGTTGCAGGTTACAGGTTGCAGGTTACAGGTTGCATATTCCAGGAAAAGAATGGTTTCAGGCAAAGGCAAAGGGCAAAGTTGTGAACTTCGCATCCCAGGACCTTTGCGTGAAAGGTCCTAGTTATTCTCCCCCGTCATAAACAACTGGTCAACTGCGCCGGCCATCATGGGAAATTTCTCTTTTACAAAATTGGCGATGGCTTCTATCGATTTTTTTGCCTGCTCAGGTGTAACCCCGGCTTCCGTGGTAACACGGTCTATCAGTTCCTGCATAAAATGTTTTTGTTAGTGACAATTCTTTTTCGACCGTCACAAAAATACCGATCGGGTTTTTTAAATGCACCTGGAAACTTGCGCTTGTTTAGGGGCATGGAGCGCCATGCAGAAACGAAGAATGACAGCCCCAAAGCCCTACCGGTACCCTTCAGGGAGTCTTCAGGGAGTCACTAGGGAGTCGGTAGGGAGTCGGTAGGGAGTCGCTCTCAATTTGGGAAAGGTTTTTAAGTCGCAAAGGCCCCTAGAGAAGGTCGATAACGACAAATATCACGCATCATGGAGGCCAGGAGCCCGGCATCCGGGCATAAAAAAAGCGACCGGGTAACCGGTCGCCATCCAATATTCGATTGTTGTTATGCTACTTTGAGATGGCTCAGCTTGCTCTTTCCGAACATACGCTGCGCGTATTCCATCGTGATCTGCAGGCTTTTCTGCCCCGTTCCCGGCAGTTCAAACATCGCATCGGTAAGAATGCTCTCGCAGATGCTTCTCAATCCCCGCGCACCCAGTTTATACTCCAGCGCTTTCGATACCATGAAGTCCAGGACCTCGGGATCAATGGTAAGCTGGATGCCCTCCAACTCGAACAAACGCGTGTATTGCTTCATTAGGGAGTTCTTAGGCTCGGTGAGGATGCTGCGCAATGTTTCGGTATCAAGCGGGTTCAGGTGGGTTACCACCGGCAAACGACCCAGTAATTCCGGTATCAAACCAAAACTCTTCAGGTCCTGCGCATTAATGAACTCCAGAATGTGTTTGCGTTGTGCTTCCTGTCTTTCCTGGTTCGTAAACCCGATCGCGTTGGTGTTGATCCTGCGGCTGATGATCTTGTCCACGCCGTCGAACGCGCCACCGCAGATGAACAGGATGTTCCTTGTGTCGATCTTGATCATTTTCTGCTCAGGATGCTTTCTTCCTCCCTGTGGTGGAACCAGTACCTCTGTGCCTTCGAGCATTTTCAGCAATCCCTGCTGCACGCCTTCACCACTTACATCTCGGGTGATGGAAGGGTTATCGCCTTTCCGCGCGATCTTATCGATCTCGTCAATGTAAACGATACCTCTTTCGGCGGCGGACACATCATAATTGCAGTTCTGGAGCAAACGGGTGAGCATGCTCTCCACGTCTTCTCCTACGTATCCTGCTTCAGTGAAAACCGTCGCATCCACGATAGCGAATGGCACATTCAGCAAACGCGCGATGGTCTTTGCGAGGAGTGTTTTACCTGTACCAGTCTCGCCCACCATGATGATGTTGCTCTTTTCGATCTCGATCTCGTCAGGTTGCGCTTTATGCGTGATCCGCTTGTAGTGATTGTATACCGCTACTGAAAGCACCTTCTTGGCGTCTTCCTGGCCGATCACGTATTCATCAAGAAAGTTCTTTAGCTCAATGGGTTTCCGGATGGTGAACTTGAACTGGCTGGATGTGGTCTCGTGCTTCACCTGCAGCTCCTGCGCGATGATCTCCTGCGCATGCTCTACACAGTTCTCACAGATATGACCCTCCTGGCCGGCAATGAGGATCTTCACCTCATCGCGGCTTCTTCCGCAAAAAGAACAGTGTAAATGTGTTTGTTTCGCCATTTTTTAATGGTTATCAGGGCTGTTCGTCAAAACAAGACCGTAAATGAGTAATGAGATACAAAACTAACAATCCGTTGCACCATTTGTCCTTAAATCAGGTTAAATAACGCTGATCCCCGCAGAAATATGCAAAATCAGATCTTGTCCACGATACCGTCTACAATGCCGTAGTCTATCGCTTGTTCGGCATTCATCCAGTAATCCCGGTCGAAATCCTTTAATATCCGCTCGACCGACTTATTGCAATTCTCCGCTAATATCTTGGCTCCCAGTAGTTTAGTCTTCTCAATTTGCTCAGCCTGGATCTCTATATCCGCTGAAGTGGCCCTCAGGTATCCACCCAGGCTCGGCTGGTGGATCATCACTTCCCCATGCGGGTAAATGAAGCGGCGGCCTTTCTCACCAACACTCAACAAAATTGAGCCCATGCTCGCTGCCAGGCCCATACAGATGGTGGATACCGGGGACTGGATCAGTTTAATGGTATCATAGATCACCATACCGCTGGTGACAACCCCGCCCGGGCTGTTGATATAGAATTTGATCTCCTCTCCTGGCTTGTCTGCGTCGAGCAACAACAGTTTCGTCACCACGTCTTTCGCGGAACGGTCTTCTACAGCGCCCCATAGATAAACAGAACGGCTCTTCAGGAAGAGTTGCTCCATTTTTTTCAGGATATAGGGCGAATGTTCTTCCTTCGGTGCCTTGGCATCCTCTTCGGGTTCTTCTTCCGGTTCTTCTTCCTGTAAAAATGGATTCTTGTACAATAGATTCATTGCAATGAAATTTTATCGGTCTTATAAAACTGATTTCTTTTCTTTCTTAGGATTAGTGAACAATACCTCGTCAACCAGCCCATATTCTTTACCAACTTCAGCACTCATCCAGAAATCCCTGTCGCAGTCCTGTGCCACCTGGTCCACCGGTTTGCCGGTGTGGTGGGCGATGATCTCGTAGAGTTCGTGCTTCACTTTCCTGATCTCCCGCGCGGTGATCTGGATATCGCTGGCCTGCCCCCCGATAGCACCGCTTGGCTGGTGCAGCATGATCCTGCTATGTTTTAAGGCTGTTCTCTTTTTTGCAGCTCCTGCACAAAGCAGGACCGCGCCCATACTGGCAGCCATCCCGGTACAAATGGTCGCCACGTCCGGGTTGATGAATTGCATCGTGTCGTAAATGCCAAGACCCGCATAAACACTTCCGCCCGGGCTGTTCAGGTACATCTGGATGTCTCTTGTGCGGTCAGTACTTTCCAGGAACAATAGCTGGGCTGTCACGATATTGGCCACGTAATCATTTACCGCTTCACCCATAAAGATGATACGATCCATCATCAGCCGGCTGAACACGTCCATGCTGGCTACATTCAGCGGCCTTTCTTCAATGATATAAGGAGTAAGATTGGTCACCTGGTGGCTCGTCACATTGTGAACCGTGGCACTGCTGATGCCCATGTGTTTTACCGCGTATTTTTCGAACTCTTTTCCAAAATGCATGTTGTGATTTTTTCGCGTTGAAGGTAAGAGATTTAGATATAAGACGAATTGATACTCAAATACTGTGCAAAGGACAGCGGCGGGACAAAAGGGCAGTAAAACCGGCATTAAATCCACAAAAAAGCCCCGCTTGCGGCGGGGCTGTATAGTAAGATCAAACCTTAGTGGTGGTGATGGTGCAATTTTTCAGCAAAAGCTTCCGCAGATATTTCTTCTTCGGTTGCCTGCGCCTGTCCTTCCAGCACCGTGAACAACTTCTCCGTGCTGATGCGGTGGTAGCTATCCTCCACGTATTTCTGGTCCTTCATCATTCGCGTGATATAATCCTCCACCCATGGTTGTTCGTCATCCATTGAAGCCATACCCATGTAACCAAATAACTGCTGTTTGGCAAAACTGCGGATATCATCCGGCCTCACATCGATCTTGTTTTCAGCGATCAGCTTGCTGCTGATGAGCGTCCACTTTAACTGGTTCGAAAAGCCGGGGTACTCTTTTTCTGCCTCTTCGGCAGTCTTGGGCTTCTCACCGCCGGTCTGTAGCCATTTCTTCAGGAATCCTTCGGGAAAATCCATTTGCGTGTGATCCACGAGTATGTGGTAGATCTGGTCGTGTACCTGGTTACGGGCCTGCTGGTCGTAATACTTTTCGATCTCCGCCTTCAGCACATTTCGGAAATCCGCTTCAGAATGGATCTCATTATTCGGATAGACCGTCTTGAAGAATTCCTCGTTCAGCTCCGACTTCTCCACCAACCCTACTTTGGTCACGGTGAGTTTAAAATTCTTCGCATTGGCCTCCGCTGGCTCAACCCCGAGGTCTGCCGCGATGGTTTCTCTTTCTTTCCCTTCGAATGCTTCTCCAAGGTTGATGACAAGTGTGTCATCTTTCTTCAGGCCCATCAATTTTGGGCGCACCGCTTCCGAAAAATATTTTACCAATAAAGAATTGTCCTTCTGGATGCCCCCTTCGACGGTATTACCGGATGCGTCAGTCTCAGTGAACAATACATTCAGCACGTTGTCATCACCGGTCACTGCTTCAGGCTCGGTCATCTTGCCGTGGCGGGTCTGCAGCCGGGCCACTTCTTCATTCACCATTTCATCGGTCACTTTCACTTTGTAGCGAGTCACTTTAAGATCATTCGCGTTCAGCTGGATGTCGGGCTTCAAACCGATCTCGAAAGCGAAAGCGTAATCGGCGGGATTGTTCATGTCCAGCGCCCTTGCATCATTGTCCAATGGCAGAGGCTGAGCGAAAATATCCAGTTGCTCCTTTCCCAGGTAGGTGTTCAGTTCTTTTTCTACGGTGCGTAACACTTCGTCAGTGAACACGCCCTGCCCGTACATTTTCTTCACCAGGCCTGAGGGCACCATTCCCTTTCTGAAGCCGGGAATATTGGCAGTCTTTGCATATTTCTTCAGGCTTTGTTCGAAAGCCGG
>JAJTCI010000167.1 GCA_021323155.1 Chitinophagaceae bacterium
CGATGAGCCGGGTACAAACCTTGATAAGGCTGGGTATGAACTGTATCACCGCGTGATCAGTGACTACTGCGGCGACAAACTCGTGATCGTTAGCAGCAACGACCCCAATGAATATTCTTTTTGCGAAGGCGTGATCAATATCATGCAGTACAAGCAATAAAAAAACCCGCCGGGGCGGGTTTATGTCAATTCTTCTAATAATTATTTCTTGATGACGAGCGATGTCTTACCGGATGTTTTTATCGTCTTGGATCCGTCACCGGATTTTACGGTGTACCCGGATAGAAACTGCACACCGGCCAGGTCCTTCAAGGTAGCACCATCCATACCGATGAGTGTTGCCCCGTCCATGCCAATAAGCTTGGTTACTCCTTTTGCGTTGATCGCTTCGCCACCTATGGCGAGCAGCGAGCCAGCATCATTACCGATGAGGTTGGCTGCCTGTATCTTTCCGTCAAGCACAAATACGACGGCGAGTTCATTGGACTTCGCCCCCTGCGCCTTTGCCATTTTCACTTCCAGCTTATTGTTGGATAACGAGGTGAAATACTCCTGTATGAATTTCTTCAGTTCATCGTAGCTGCTCCAGCTGCCATTATTGTAATTCTTGATATTCGTTTCCCAAAAAGTTGGAACACGGTTGTATAATTCGCAATAAGCTTTGAAGATCCATGGGTCGCCCTTGATGTGCGATCCCGACTTCGCGTTGTTGTAAGTCACGATATAACTCACCAGCTCGCAGTAACCGCCCCACGAACCGTTATTGTAATTGCTGATCTTGCTTTCTTCCGCGTTGGGTGTCTTGTTGTAGATCTCCTTGTAGGCTTTGGTGATCCAGGGGTCTGTCGATTGCGCCTGCAACCCGTTGGTAAAAGAGGCAGATACGAATAGTGCCAGTAATAGCAATTGTCTCATAGAGTAGGTTTTTTGGAATGGCATATTAATAAATTTTGCCGAAAAAGGGCGGCAGTCGGGGAGACTTTTTTTCTCCGGTTTTTCAGAGGAAAATACTGTGCTATCTCCTGCTGGCGATGAGCAGGTTGAGGTCCGTGTATTTCAGGTCGAATCGCTGGCTGATGTAAAAACTGGTGAGCGCGCCTTTGTACATATATATCCCGTGGCGCAGGTTGAAGTCATGCCATACCATTTCATCAAACCCGCCTGCCTCGCTGGCTTCCAGCAATAAGGGCATCAGTACGTTGCTGATCGCATGGCTGGCGGTACGCGCGAACCCGCTGGGAATATTCGGAACGCAGTAGTGGATCACGCCATGTTTAATAAAGGTGGGCTTTTCATAGCTGGTCATTTCGCTGGTCTCGAAACAACCACCGCGGTCGATGCTCACGTCAATGATCACGCTCCCGGTACGCATGGCGGCGACCATATCTTCAGAAGCCACAACCGGTGACCGCCCGCTCTCGCCGCCCAACGCCCCAACGGCTACTTCGCAGGTCTTTAACTGCTTGGCAAGGATACGCGGTTCCAGTACACTGGTCCAGATACGCACGCCGAGGTTATTCTGCAAACGTTTTAATCGGTAAACATTGTTGTCAAACACTTTTACGGATGCGCCCATCGCGAGCGCTGTTCTCGTAGCGAACTCGCCCACTACACCCGCGCCGATGATAACCACCTTGGTGGGAGGAATACCACTGATGCCACCCAATAACACACCCTTCCCATGGTTGAAACTGCCGAGGTACTGTCCGGCGATCAGCATCACCGCGCTACCCGCGATCTCACTCATGCTCCGGACGATGGGGTAGGTGCCGCTATCGTCTTTCAGGCTTTCAAAACAAAGCGCCGATATGCGCTTTTCCATCATCTTTTCGATGTGCTCTTTTTTCAGCGCGGAAAATTGTAGCGGCGAAATGATGGTTTGGTTGAGCTGGAGGTAATTCAGGTCTTCGCCCACTACCGGGGCTGTCTTGATCAGGATCGGGGCTTTGAAGGCCTCGCTTTTTTCATATACGATCGATGCGCCAGCCTCCGAAAAGTCTTTATCACTGTAATTGCTGCCTTCGCCGGCTTTATGCTCTACCGTTACCCGGTGGCCATCATTGATCAGTACCGCCACCGCTTCCGGTATCAATGCCACCCTGTTTTCCTGGAAAGCCGTTTCTTTCGGGATCCCGATGTGGAGCTTGGCTCCCTTTGGCTTGATGTCTAACACCTCTTCCAGTGTTTCCAGCGAAATAGAGGGACTGATAGATGGTCTGGCGCTTGGCATTGATCGGTGGTAGCTTTTGTTTAAAATTAGTTCTTTTTAGGCATTGCTTCAGCCGAAGTAGTGATTTTGCGGGTGGTTTCATTCACCAGTTCAATATTGATCCTGAAGCGATTCTCCGGCAGGATCGATGGCGCCTTCCCCGGCCACTCGATTAAGCAGTAATTGTTGGCGAGGATCGCGTCCTCCATACCCGCCTGGATCGCTTCCGTGTCATCTTTTAAACGGTACCAATCCATATGGCAGATCGTCCCGACTTCCGGACTTTCGTATTCATTGACCAGGGCGAAGGTGGGACTGCTTACATGATCGGTTACCCCCAGCAGTTTGCATAGGGCGTGTATGAACGTGGTCTTGCCCGCTCCCATTGGTGCGTCGAACACCCAGGTTCGGTAAGTCTTGCCTTCCTCCCAGGCCGCAGCCGCAATATTGTCGATTTCGGAGAGTTGATACGTCTTTACCACGAGGTTGCAAAAATATCCCCTGAATTGCAACCGGGTAAAAAAGATATTTCCGATTTGAAAAAAAGCGGCACACCGTTGTGTGGTAATTTTGTGATATGGAAAAAGTGAATTGGCAGGTGGAAGGGATGAGTTGCACCAATTGTGCACTCTCCATTCATAAATACCTGGAAGCGGAAGGTGTAAAGAACGTGAAAGTGAATTTCATGGGTGGCGAAGTGAGTTTCGACGTGAATGGGGATGTGTCCACGGATAAGCTGCAAAAAGGCATCCGTTCCATGGGGTACAATGTGCATTCGCCGCATGACGGGCACGGGCATGGTCATGACCACGACCATGACGTTAAAGGCCTGTTGCGCTTTAAGACACATTTTCACCGTTTCCTTTTTTGCCTCGTATTTACCATTCCCTTATTCTTCGCGCATATTATACCGGTGCATATTCATTTCCTGATGAATCCCTGGGTGCAGTTGGGACTCACCATACCGGTTTACCTGGTTGGGATGGATTTTTTTGGGCGCAGCGCCATCATGAGCCTTACCAGGGGAATCCCGAACATGAACGTGCTGATCGCGCTCGGTGCCACCGCAGCCTTTGTGTACAGCCTGGTAGGAACAGTACAGGGCGACCCCGAGAAGATCTTCTACGAGACGGCCGCCACTATATTAACGCTCGTGTTCCTTGGTAACTGGATGGAAGATAAATCGGTGGAAACAACCCAGCGCGAATTGAAGAAACTGGCCTCTACCCAAAAGGTGATGGCCAATATGATCGCGTATGACGACAAACACCAGGAACAAATATTTCCCGTTGAAAGTACGAAGTTGAAAGTAGGCGACCTGATCCTTATCAAGAGTGGTGAATATGTACCGATGGACGCAAAGGTCCTTTGGGGAGAAGGCAGCGTGAATGAAGCGATCATCACCGGCGAAAGCGTGCCCATTGAAAAGAAAATGAATGACCGTCTCATCGGGGGAAGCATCCTGGGGGCAGGCACACTAAAAGCATATGTAACCGCCGTAGGGGAAGAGTCCGTCATGGGACACATCCTGCGGATGGTCCGCGACGCGCAGTCGGAAAAACCGCCGGTGCAGCAGATGGCGGACCGGATCAGTGCCTGGTTTGTTCCAACCGTGATCGGCATTGCGTTGATCACCTGGGCAGGCACCTACTTCTTTACACAGCTTGGTTTTACAGAAAGCCTGATGCGCGGCATTGCCGTACTGGTGATCTCCTGTCCCTGCGCAATGGGGCTTGCCACACCCGCCGCTATCGCCGTTGGACTGGGCCGCGCCGCAAGGAACGGGGTTCTTTTTAAGAACGCGCGCAGCCTGGAGATTTTCAAGGATATCAGGCAGGTAGTGTTTGACAAGACGGGAACATTGACCACGGGGCATTTCACGATCTCCGCTTTCAAAAGTTTTATTGATGAAGCGGAGTTGAAGCAGATCGCCTACTCACTGGAAAAATATTCCAACCATCCGGTTGCAAGGGCGATATCCGCAGCCTGGAAGACCAAAGAAGAGACCAGGTGGAATTCAATTGAAGAGGTCAAAGGCATCGGTATGAGAGCAATCGGCAAGGATGGACGCGAATACGTTGCCGGTTCTTTCCGTGTCGCGGAAAAACTCACCGATGATCACGCGCATAATATTTATATCACCCGCGACAACCAATTGATCGGCTGGATCGATGTGGCCGATGACATTCGCCCCGAAGCAAGGAATGTGCTGGCACTACTCCGGCAAAAGAACATCAAGACCATCCTGCTCAGTGGCGACAAAAAAGAAAAATCGGAAGCGGTAGCGAAAATCCTGGGTATCGATGAAGTGGTGGCAGAACAATCACCCGAACAAAAGCTGGAAAAGATCGCCGCGTATAACGCCGCCGCGCCTACAGCGATGGTAGGAGACGGCATCAACGATGCGCCGGCCCTGGCCAGGGCAACGGTGGGTATCTCCCTCAGCGATGCTTCGCAGGTAGCGATGAACAGCGCGCAGGTGGTGCTCATGAATCATGGACTGAAAAACCTTCCCCTTGCACTCGGCCTCGGGAGGCACACTTATCTTACGATCAAACAAAACCTGTTCTGGGCGTTCATATATAATATCGTTGCGATCCCTGTGGCGGCGTTCGGATACCTGGGACCCACATTCGGTGCGCTGGTCATGGGATTCAGCGATGTAGTGCTTGCTGTAAACTCAATTCGGCTAAAGTTTAAAAAAGTAATTTAGTTGTTGCAGTAAAAGCATGACCCGAGAACCTGAACACATCCTGCAACAATTTTGGGGCTACGGTGCTTTCCGTGGTCAGCAGGAGTTCATCATTGATTCCGTTCTTCAAAAGAAAGATACGCTTGCCCTCCTTCCCACGGGCGGGGGCAAATCGCTTTGCTTCCAGGTGCCGGCATTGATCATGGAAGGCGCCTGCCTCGTGATCAGCCCGCTCATCGCACTGATGAAAGACCAGGTGGAAAACCTGGCAAAAAGAAATATTCCCGCGCTTGCGATTCATAGTGGAATGGATTTCCTGGAAGTGAAACGTGCTTTCCAGTGCGCGGCGCAAGGGGATTATAAAATAGTCTACTTATCTCCTGAACGATTACAGTCGAAGCTGTTCAGGGAATTTCTTCCCGCGCTGGACATTTCACTCGTCGCGGTGGACGAGGCGCACTGCATCTCGCAATGGGGTTATGATTTTCGGCCCTCGTATCTGAAGATCACGGCGCTGCGGGAGGAACTGCCGGGCGTTCCTTTTCTGGCGTTAACCGCATCCGCTACACAAAGGGTGCAGGAAGATATTATCGCGAAGCTTGGATTGAAAGGGAATAGCATTTTCCGGCAGTCGTTTGACCGCGCAAATCTTTCCTATTCAGCTTTCCTCGTTGACAGTAAGATCAATAAAGCGATAGAGATACTGAAGAATGTGCCCGGCAGCAGCGTAATCTATTGCCGCAACCGCCGACAAACCCAGGGGGTGGCGGAACTGCTGCGGTTGCAGGGCCTCTCCGCCGAACATTACCATGCCGGTCTTCCGCAGGATGAACGAAGCCTGTTGCAG
>JAJTCI010000168.1 GCA_021323155.1 Chitinophagaceae bacterium
GATGATCTCGCGGCCTTTTCTAACCAGTTGCTGTATTGTAGGCATTCTTAACCTGTTTAAATGAGTCCCATTTTTTTAGGGACGGCAAAGGTAACGGGACCAAAGTGAAATTCCAAAAATGAAGATTGGTGATTTGCCCCAAAATTGAAAAAACCCGTTCTTTTTAAACGGGTTTTAACTTCTTTCCGGATCATCCTTATTGAATTACGGCCTTAGCGATCACGGTATGCGACTCATCGGTCAGTACAAAAACGGCCCGCTCCGCCCCTGTTATCTTCTGGTAAGGGATCACCTCACCGGAGGGATAGGCCAGGGCAGGAAGTGTGACACTGTAATAACTGCGGATCTTCTGGCCATCTGCGCTAGCATCCTCAGCTCTAGGCATTAACGCGAGTTCGTTCAATACAGAATATGTTTTACCCTCGGCATCGGTCATCTCGGCCCGGATGGTTTTCGGAGCCGGGCTGGATTCACTCATCATCAACGTTATCCGTACTTCCGCACCATCCTTACCTGGCATTACTTGAACCTGCCCCATCTTCCCTTCAGCGCCATGCAGCAGATATGTCTCGTTTTCGGGCTGTGCCATAACATCATCACTTGGTTCTACCATGATCCCCGAAACTGATGAAACTGATAGGGAAGCTTCCTTATTTTCCTCCTGCGGAACAATTGCTGCCTCTTTCTGGCAGGAACCGCCAAGCATCGCTGCAAGCAGCACCACTGGTGCGCCTTTCAGCAGTGTAAATGTTTTTTTCATGTCCTTCCTGTTGATTCTTTGGTTAATTATTAATGTATCTGGGTAAAAAAAATCTCCATGTCGTTGCCGTCCGTCACCACCAGCTTGAGTGCTTTAGTGTACATCAGCAGGTCATAACTTACGGTGAGGTTCCGGTTGGTGGAGACGATAGGATGCGTATCACTTACACCGGTCTCCGGGTTGATATTATTCAGCTGCGCCATCGGGATCCCGTTAACCAGCGCGGCTTTGTAGGGTGGTGGGTGGGGCGTAAGGATCGCCTTATTCACACTCACCAACACCCTGGCTTCTCCGCCTGGTTGTTCCGAGATAATGATACTGCCGATATTAGTGCTGTCGCTGGATAAAAGCGGGTAAGTGCGTATTTCAGGTGCGGTCTCGGCTGCCGATTTACTGCAGCTGGTGACCATTATAACTGCCAGCAGCATCACCGATGCCAGCCGGAGTAACGGGTAAATCCTTTTCATGGTGTCTTATGTTTATTCTGCGAATCATGTCCTGTTGCGCTGTGCCAAAACAAATGCCAACCTCACTACTGTCGCAACGCTGCCCCCGGCCGTCAAAACCCGCGCTGGTAAGGGATTCTGGATGAATACAGTGCAGCGGCAACAAGGATGTAAAGCGTTTTGCGCTGGAGATGGATGGTTATGGTACACAGAACAATTTTCTACGCATTTACGGGACCGGAGCAATACAATAGCGTTTACGATGAAGAAGAAAGAGTTTCCCGCAAAGCAGATAAGGGGCAAAGCCGCAAAGGACTATTCCCAGGTGCTATTGCTCCTAAGGAAGGTCTTGCGCGCACCTTGGCGTCTTTGCTCCTTTGCGTCTTTGCGTGAAACTCCTTTGGGTTCCCGACCCGCGGACAGGCGGTTTTCGTCAAACTTCCCCTTACGCCTTTGCTCCCCGCCCGAACGGGCGTTCGGTACGGGCGGGCTTTGCGTCTTTGCGTGAAACCTCGCACCCTTTGGGTTCCACAAAAAAGCCCCACCATCCGGTGAGGCTTCTATCATAAATGATGAGCATTAGATCTTATACATCCATCCGTGTTTGTCGGCAGCGCGTCCTTCACGGATATCCGTAAGGCGCTTCTTCAACTCGGGCGCTGTCTTTGAATTGTCCACGTCAAACTCCATGACATAATCTTTATAACGCAGTTCCTTGATCTGCGTGATAGTCGCCGCGGTGCCCGTTCCGAATACTTCGTAAAGTATGCCGGCCTTGTGCGCGTCCATCAGGTCGTCCACGCTGATCTTCTTCTCCTGCACTTTGAAACCCATTTCTTTTAGGATGGTCATCGCACTCTCGCGCGTAACGCCGTTCAGGATGGTGCCTTCCTCCAGCGAAGGAGTGATGGCGGTATCACCGATGATAAAGAATACGTTCATCGTGCCGATCTCCTGCACATACTTGTGTTCGTAGGCATCGGTCCACAGCACCTGGTCGTAACCCAGCTTCTTCGCCTGCGCGGTAGCGAACATACTGGCACCGTAGTTACCCGCCGCCTTCGCGTATCCCACGCCTCCCGGCGCCGCACGCACAAATTTCTCTTCTACGTAGATGCGGATCGGCGCGTTGTAGTAAGGTCCTGCAGGACTCAATATGATCATGAACTTGTAAGAGTCGGATGGCTTTACGCCGATCACGGGGTCTGACGAGAACATGAAGGGCCTGATATAAAGTGAGTGGTCTTTGTTCTCCGGTATCCAGTTCCTGTCCAGGTCGATCAGCATGCGCATGCCTTCCATGAATATATCTTCCGGTACCTGCGGCATCTGCATACGCTCAGCGGAAATATTGAACCGTTTGAAGTTATCCTGCGGGCGGAAGATATAAGCATTGCCGTCCTTGCCACGGTAAGCCTTGATACCTTCGAAAATAGCCTGGCCATAATGCAGCGCGGCAGTGGAAGGCTCCATCAGTAAAGGCTGGTAGGGTTTGATCTCGATATTTTTCCATTCACCATTCTCATAATCAGCTTCCAACATATGGTCGGTATAATACCTTCCAAAAGGAATGTTTTCGAGCGACATTTCATTCAGCTTGCTCCGCTCTACCCGGGTGATATTTATGTCCATCGCCGCAATCATAACTTTATATTTGTTGCAAATAAACGAAAAAATTTAGCCC
This sequence comes from Chitinophagaceae bacterium, assembly GCA_021323155.1. GTDB lineage: Bacteria > Bacteroidota > Bacteroidia > Chitinophagales > Chitinophagaceae > JAEZDC01. Next base: position 2,891 of record JAJTCI010000168.1, read on the forward strand.
AAAAGCTAACGCTTGTTAATATTTAACTACCATGAGTTTTGACAATACAGAACTGCCTGAAATACTGCTGGCGGAATTATATAAAAATTCCCTTGTAGTGATAGAAAGCGATAAAGCCGCTGTGGAAAAAACTGCCCCGGCCAAGGCGAAAAAGAAACCCGTTGCAGCGGAAAAGACCGTGGTTGAAACCCAGCCACCCGCCATCGCGAAAGGCTTGTCTTATCTCGGCGACAACAACAGCCATATCTCTATCATTGTAAAAGACGCCGGCGCGGTTCACCTCGACGATGCTTCACTGGCATTCCTGTCATCAGTGCTCACCGCCTGTAAGCTCAACCTCGCCGACGTAGCCATCGTAAACATGCAAAACCAGGAAGTGGACGATATATTACTGAGGGCGGAATTAGCACCTAAGACCGTACTGTTATTTGGCATCTCCAGCAGCGAGATCGGCCTGCCATTCAGCATTCCCGATTACAAGCCGCAACCATTTAATAACTGCACCTATTTACAGTCCGCGCCGTTAGATAAAATGACCGGGACTGATAAAGAAGCGAAACTGGAAAAGAGCAGGCTCTGGGTTTGCCTGAAAACATTGTTCAACGTATGATGAAGATCATCTTTGCCACGAACAACCGCAACAAGGTGGAAGAGATCCGCGCGGTGACCGCGGGCAGGTTTGAGATCGTTGGTTTGAACGAAGCCGGGATCGACATCGATATACCAGAGCCACACGATACACTGGAGTCGAACGCGATCGAGAAAGCATCTGCAATATTTGAACTCACCAACACCAATGTATTCAGTGAAGACACGGGACTTGAAACGGAAGCATTAAATGGCGCGCCCGGCGTTAAGAGTGCGCGTTATGCAGGAGAAGGAAAAGATTTCCAGGCGAACATCGATAAGCTGTTATTGAACCTGCGGGATGCTGCGAACAGGAAAGCGCGTTTCCGCACCATCATCTGCCTGTTGTGGAATGGCGAGCAACACCTGTTCGAAGGCGTGTGCGAAGGTAAGATCATCGAACAACAACGCGGAACAAAAGGCTTCGGTTACGACCCGGTGTTTGTACCGGATGGAAGTGAAAAGACCTTCGCGGAAATGGAGATGGAGGAAAAGAACAAGTACAGCCACCGGCGCAAGGCGACAGATAAGCTGGTTGAATTCTTGTTGTCGCGTTGAAGGTTCAAAAAAACTTCCGGTTCTTTGCAACCCATTGACCATTGACCATTGACCATTGACCATTGACCATTGACCATTGACCATTCACCATTCACCGTAGCACATTGAACAGGATCAAACTAACCTTACCACCCTCCTTCCCCTTCAGCACCCGCATCCGTATCCGCATCACCGATCTCAATTACGGCGGGCATGTAGGCAACGATACTTTTCTTTCGCTGGTGCAGGAAGCCCGGCAGCAATTCCTCAACACGCATGGATATGGTGAACTGGAGTTCGAAGGCATTGGCCTCATAATGGCAGACGCAGGTATCGAATTTAAAAGTGAACTGAATTTCGGCGATGAAGTGGAAATACACGTGGCACCCGCCGACTTCACAAAGTTTGGTTTCGACCTGTACTATAAAATGGAGATCGTTCACCCCTCCGGTAACATACTTGCCGGCAAGGTCAAGACGGGTATGTTGTGTTATGATTATAAAGCTAAGAAGCTGGCGCCCCTGCCACCTGCCGCGCTGGCAAAATTGTCCGTTTAAACCGTTTATGTATTTCACCAACCCGCAAGCAGCATAGTTTCCATTCCAGCCCTCTTAGAACTGTTGTAAAGCCGTTAAAAGCGGGCCTGCTTTACCTATATGTTTGTACATTCACAACTTAGAGACTAAGAACCAATATCTAAGGAGAACCGACACTTTCAATTGAAATGAAAAAAGGTTTACTATTTCTCGTTTTTGCCTGCGCTTCCATTGTATCGTTTGCCACGCATATCGCTGCGGGCGAATTGTATTATGTTTACGAAGGACCGGGCGCAGCCGCCAATACCAGTCGCTACAAGATCACGATGAAACTTTTCCGTGACTGTTCTTCTGTTGGCCAGGACCTGAACGCCGAAGGGGTTACCATTGGCATTTATAATAATCCAGCTCTGAGCCGGCATACGACCCTTTCCCTAACGAAACAATGGACAGGCGCTGTGCCCAGCATTCAGAATACGAACGGTGCCAATCCCTGCCTTTCACCATTTGTCAGCATCTGTTATCACGTAGGAACATTTTCAAACTCCATTGACCTGCCGAATACGCCTGGTGGTTATACGTTAGCCTGGGTGAGATTCACCCGGACGGCCTTGGAGAATGTAGTAGCAGGCGGTTTTATTGGCGCCACATTTATTACACAGATTCCCGGGACAACCCAGTTACCGTCGGGCACTAATAATTCCGCGCAGTTTGTTACGAAGGATACTTCCACTATTTGCAAGAACACCAGCTTCAGCATTGACTTCAGCGCAACAGATTCGAACGGGGATTCGCTTTCCTACGCTTTTACTTCTGCGTATGATGGAACACCGGATCCCGCCAACCCTACAAACCCTAGTCCTCCGCCTCCACTTACGCTTTCTCTTCCCAGTTTGAACTATACGACCGGTTACAGTGGTGCAGCACCATTGGGACCTGGCGTGACGATCAACCCGCAAACTGGGATCATTTCTGGTGTGGCGCCAACCGTACCTGACTACTATGTTATTTGTGTTGTTGTAAGCGAATGGCGTGGCGGCGTACGGATCTACAAGCACAGCAAAGATTTTATTCTGAAAGTTGGGGACTGTTCGATGACGGGTGCCGAATTGGCGCCGTCTTACATAACCTGTGATGGATTCTCCTGGACGTTCCAG